>CBDVAP010000001.1:0-67177 GCA_965372015.1 uncultured bacterium
CTGAAACCTCAAATACTAACTTTGGAAGTGGTCCAAAGAATGGGGGCAGGTCACTCTTGCAGAATACGGTAAAAGACCGTCGAGTGATCCTTATCCGTCGTCAGTTTCGGTGGTTCAATCGTGAAGCTACATTCAATTCCGGTCCGTTTCTCAAACTCCCGTATCTCGTATCGAAGTGCCGGTACCAGTCCCTGATTGTCCAAAATCACGGGCCGCAGCTGGGACGTAATCCTTCTTACTACCTGGATAGTATCATTCAGATCGCCAACAATGGATTCTGCTTTTTCCTTCAATGGCTGCTGCTCATTGGGGATCTTCCCGTTAAGCCAGGCGGCATCCATTTTCAAGCCTGTCAGGATCTGCCCCAGTTCATCATGCAAATCCTGGGAAATGGCGATCATGGTTTCTTCACGGGCCGAAGCTAGGTGTGCTGCCAGTGAGCGCAGCTGCCGCTCCGATTCAATCAAACGCTCCTCCGCCTGCTTGCGCTCGGTGATGTCCTGGACAATGGCAATGAATTGTGTTTTCCCATCAGTAGTGATAAGCATCCGGGGGGCCACCAAAGCGATGAATCGTTCACCGGTCTTGCGTCTAAAATTCAGTTCGTATTCGCCCTCTTCGCCTGCCAGGGCTTTTTGGAATACTCCTTCGATATCCGCCATCCCTTCCTCAGCCCAGTAGCTAAATGGTGGGGTTTGGCCCAGTAGCTCCTCTTCACTGAACCCTGAAAGGGTACAAAGAGCCTCGTTAACCAAAATTTGCTGACCATCCTCGTCGATAGCGGCCAAGCCGACACTTAATTTCTTGATCAGAGAGCAGGTGAAATCTTTCTCAACGCGCAGCTGCTCCTCCGCCCGTTGGCGCTCATTGACCCGCCGCTTAATCTGCCGTGACCCGACACTGATTCCAACTAGGCCTATGATCCACAACATGGCGTGCCCCAACGACATTGTGAATGTATGCCTTCGTGCAATTGCCAGCAGGGGCTGCATGGGGACCGAGACGCTGATCCCTCCGCGGATGTCCCCTACATCATATCCCTGGGCGGCATGGCACTTCAGGCAAGCTTCCTTAGTGACTAATGGGCGCATCAAGCGCATGTATACCTTGCCATCCAGCTCCATCATTGAGCTGACTTCTTTTTCACCGCTCTCGAAGGCTCGAAGCGCCTCAGTCTCCCAGGAGTCGGCGGCATTCCCGGGCCTTAACGGCTTCAGGCTGGTGATATGGGCGCGAACGCCACTATCACGCTCCTGTAGTCCACTCACCAGGCGGGTCATATAGGCGGGGTTGATCAACGTCAGGTGCGTGCCAGATAAAGTCGTGACGTCGCGCTCGGGCAAATCGGCAAGATAAGGATTGGGTTGGATTTCTTCAGTCACCGGCACATAGACACCGCCGTGCAACGCGGTCCAGCGGCGGTAGAGGATATCCTTCATGTGGATGGCCCGGGCCTGTGAGCGCGCAACTTCCTGGGTCTCCTTCCCTTGTTGAACAACGCTCCACGCCAATGAGACAGCCACTATCATTGTCCATCCAGCCGCCAGCGTCCACGTGTACCGCTGCACACTAGTTGCAAGCGCTTTAATCTTTTTGGGATTACTCATGATTATTCCTTCAGTGGCAAATATTCTTCCTGAGCACGGCTAGTTTTCGTATTACGCTTACCCGGGCCTCAAAAAGCCAATCCCCAAAAGTGCTGTATTCTGGGATCAGGCTGAAAAATCTCTTTCGCTTATCCATTCCTGGTCGTTAATGGCTTTATAGATTGGGCGTACCGATATACTTTAGCATGTAGTTTGCGATCGTTGGTAGTCTCGCGTAGGTTATGAATCTGTTTTTTCTACTAACGAAGGAATACAAGTGTTAAGGTTAGTTTTTGATCTAGGCTGAAGCAATCGGACGGAATCCATAAAATTTGTAGGGGCAAATCGCAGTTTAGCCCTTATGTTAATAAAATTATATGATACTTCATACCCTCCCGGATTCTTTCTGCTGATATTTAAGAGTCAAGAAGGCGGGTTGCTTAATGGGGAGAATAATTCGGAGATTAGTTCGAGATCAGCTGAGGATGAGGCCTGTTAACAGTTCTATAACCTGAACCGCCCCCAACCTCACGGAGCCTTTGATGGCAAAACACCTTATGAGTTGTTCAGGTCCATCTGAACTTAACGTCTAATTAGTCCGGTAGGGTATGCATGACGACATTCTTGGAAATGAGACCTGGTTGTCTTAGTTTAGGTTATCAGAATTGGAGCGCTTCTGCACTAATGCCGATTCTAAAATAGATTTTGCCCTCGCTATCAGGAGTTCATGATGGTTAATCCGCGCGGCAATTCCAAGGAGTGGCCCCCCAACAGCGCTATGGATCGTTTGAAAAAGCATTTAATCGGCAGCATAAAGTTGGTGCGCTCGCCAATCCGTACAGTGGTCTTTTTAGCCATATTGGTTTTTCTGGTAGAATTCTTGATCATGAAGATCCTTCATAGAACTCCTTGGAGCGGTGAACCTACCGAGGCATTGATTGACAGCTTCGCATTAGTATTACTGCTGATCCCCGGTCTCTATTTCTTATTGTTCCGCCCCATGGTGGCAAGTATTGAAACCCAAGGAGCCTTGGATGCGGCTTTGCAAGAGAGTGAGGAGCAATTCCGCGGTATCTATGAGCAATCTCCCATTGCTATTGAGATATACGATTTCGATGGTCTGCTGGTTGAGGTCAACCAGGCCTGTCTGGACTTGTTCGGCGTCGATCATATTGCCGAAGTGAAAGGGTTCAAGCTGTTTGAGGACCCCAATATATCAGAAGATGCCAAAAAGCGGCTCCAGAAAGGTGAAGCGGTTCAATACGAATCGGTATTCGATTTTGATTTGGTCACAAAGTTGGGGTTATACAAGACATCCAAGTCGGGGAAGTGCTTTATTGATGCGCTGATAACCCCTCTGAGAGCCGAAAATGGCAATAAAAGTGGTGGCTACCTCGTGCAGGTGCAAGACATCACCGAGCGCAAGCGGGCGGAGGAACTTTTACATCTTCAAAGTGTGGTTGCTTTGAATATGTCTGAGGGTATTTATCTCGTCCGTGTCACCGACCTTATCATCGTATATGCTAATCCTAAATTTGAGGAGATGTTTGGTTATAGCCCCGGTGAAATGACAGATAAGCATGTGTCCATTATCAACGCCTTAACTGACCAGGACCCTGTCGATAGAGCAAATGAAATCAAAAAAGGGTTGCAGAAGGATGGTTTTTGGAAAGGGGATGTTAGGAACATTAGAAAGGATGGCACAGAATTTTGGGGTCAAGTGAGTATATCTACTTTCAATCATCCCAGATATGGAGATGTATATCTCTCAGTCCAAAGTGACGTCACCGAACGCAAGCAGGCTGAGGAGGCGCTACGGGAAAGCGAGGCCAAGTTCCGCGCGATTTCCCAGCAAATGCCGGACGCGCTGTTTCTGTTAGATATGGACGACCCCGAAATCCCCGTTAAGATCATTGATTGCAATGAGATGGCCTGCAAGATGCACGGGTATTCCCGCGACGAGCTGATTGGAAAATCGATTGAATTTATAGATACCCCAGAAACAGCAAGAATGATCCCTGAACGTAAAAAAATTCTTCTTAAAGGAAAACCACTTTCGTTTGAGGCGCAGCATAAAAGGAAGGACGGCTCGATCTTTGAAGTTGAAGTGAGGATTCAACTCATCACCATCTCCGGTAAAAAAGTTGCCCTGGCTATCGATCGGGATATCACGGAGCGCAAGCGGGCGGAGGAGGCGCTGCACCGCCACAATCAAGAACTAACAACCCTGCTTGAGGTGAGTAAAACCTTGGTTAGTACTTTGAATATGGAGACTGTGTTACAGGCAACAACCGAAAGTATCGCTAGATATTTGGGACTTGAAACTTCTGCTGTCTACCTTCTTAAAGGAGATGAGTTGTATCTAGGGGCGACTACGCCACCATTACCACCAGAGATGCCCGATTTATTTCGCATCGCTCCTTTATCGGATCACCCCCATATAGAAGAGACAATTTCTAAAAAACAAACTAAATTTTTTCTCGATATAAAATCCGCTTCACTTTCTGCTCCCGAAAAAGCAATCATCGAGGCCAGAAATATACGCTCGCTATTATATATACCCCTGATAGCCGAAAAGAAAGTGTTCGGAGTTCTACTTGTTGGGAGTATGGGAATCCCCCGTGATATTACTGATTCGGAGATTGAATCCTGCTCTACTCTGGCTAATATTGCCAGTCTGGCGATCGCAAATACACAGTTATATAAGGCCAGTCAAAGCAATGTAGCTGATTTAGAGCGTGAAGTGACTGAGCGCAAGCAGGCGGAAGAGGCGCTGCTGGAAAGCGAAGAGCGCTTCAGAAACCTGGTGGAAACTTCACAGGATTTGATATGGAGCTGCGATGCTAAAGGCCGATTCACCTATCTCAACCCGGCTTGGGAAAAGTTACTGGGTTACGAGCTCGCGGAAATGCAAGGCCATACCTTCAGTGAATTCAAGCCACCCGAAATTGCGGAGCGGGATCTGCAGACCTTTAAACATATTCTCAAGGGTAAGACTACTTTCGGTTACGAGACGGTATATATCTCCAAGTCTGGTCAGCATAGGCATCTAGTTTTCAATGCACGTGTACTGAAGGACAATAAAGGCCAAACCCTCGGCACCCAGGGGACAGCGCACGATATCACCGAGCGCAAGCGGGCTGAGGAAGCGTTGCAGACTTCGCGCACCGAGTTGGAAACCAGGAACCGAATAGCCAATGTGTTTCTAATGAAACCAGACGAGACGTTATATGCGGATTTATTGGATGTGATACTCGATGTAATGGCAAGCGAGTTCGGTTTTGTATCCTATATTCGTGAGAATGGTGATCTGGTAAGCCCCTCCATGACCCGAACAATTTGGGACCAATGCCAGATCCCGGATAAAAATATCATATTCCCCAAAGAGAATTGGACTGGTCTGTGGGGAAAGTCGCTATTAGAGCAAAAGCCGCTCCGGGCCAATGAGGGCCTCCAAGTGCCCCAGGGACACGTCCCGCTCAGGAATGCCCTCTGTGTACCAATCATGCATCGGGGCACCCTGATCGGCCAGATTGCGGTAGCTAATAAAACTTCAGGATACTTTGACGAAGATCAGCGCATTCTAGTGGACATCGCCAACCATATGGCCCCCATCCTCCACGCCCGGCTGAAAATTTCCCGCCAAACAGAGGAGCGCCAGCAAGCGGAGGAAGCGCTGAACGAAAGTGAAAAACGTTTCCACAGGCTATACGAATCCGCTCCTATCGGGATAGCATTGGTGAGAGAAAACTCACTGATCGAGGGCAACCGGTCACTGCTGGATATGCTGGGATATACCTTGCGTGAGTTGAAGAAACAATCACTTCCATCCCTATTTCATCCCACAGACCGGCTCAGGCTGACAAGTTCCTATAATGAATTTGTGCCGGGCGGGAGAAACAGGTTTACAGTTGAGCTGCGATTAAGGACTAAGCGTGGTCGCTATAAGTGGGTCTCGTTGACCGGTTCGATATTGCCAATGGCCGGGGAGGGGCGGCCTTATCATATTTTCATGATGGAAGACATTACCACCAGGACCAAAGTCCAGAGGCAATTACTTGAATCACAGAGTGAGCTTCGCGCTCTGTCAATACACCTGCAGGGGCTTCGGGAGGAGGAGCGTAAGAGAATTGCCAGAGAGTTACATGATCAGCTGGGCGCTACCCTCACCAGTTTGAAAATGGATATATCCTGGCTGATGGAGGAGGGACCGGAAATACAGCGTTCCTTGGCGCACGAGGTCATCGGTAAAATAGACGGGACAATCCAGACGGTACGTGATATCTCGAGCGAACTGCGCCCCAGTATCCTGGACGACTGGGGTCTGGTCGCTGCCCTTGAGTGGCTGATGCAGCAATACGAGAGCCGAACAAAAATAGCCTGCCACCTCGATCTGCCCGACCAGGAATTGACCCTGGATAAGGATCAGTCAACGGCGCTGTTTCGGATAGCCCAGGAAGGGCTGACGAATGTCACCCGCCATGCCGAAGCCAGTAAGGTGGAGATTCAAGTCCAAAAGACTTCCAGGTCTATAACCCTGAGGCTTAAAGATGACGGCCGGGGCATAGAACGGTCGCAGGTTAAAAACCGGCGCTCCCTGGGGCTATTAGGGATGAGGGAGCGGGTGCAGCCGTGGGGCGGTAAATTCCGGGTACATGGGATCAAAGGCCGGGGCACGACCCTGACCGTGCAGATGCCGGTAGCCAAATACAAGCCAGAGGATTCAGGATGATCAAGGTATTTATTGTCGATGATCACGAAATATTTCGGGAAGGAATAAAGCGTATCATCGCCAAATGCAGCGACATGCAGGTCGTGGGAGAAGCATCCGATGCCAGCAACTGCATGAGACAGGTGCTATCGGGCGATTTGGAAATTGACGTGTTCTTGCTCGATATTTCTCTTCCTGGCCGTAGTGGAATCGAGGTGCTGAAAGAATTGAAATCTCAACTGACACTTCCGCGAGTCTTAATCCTGAGCATGTACTCTGAGGACCAATATGCGGTCAGGGCGCTAAGGGCGGGAGCATCCGGCTATATTAACAAAGAAACCGCCCCCCAAGTTCTGATAGAAGCCATTCGAAAAGTTCATGGAGGTGGCCGCTATGTCAGTCTCGAGTTGGCGGAAAAATTAATAGATTATATCGATGTCTTTGTCGATGTTTCCAGTCACGAATTGCTATCGGATCGTGAATACGAAGTCATGTGCCTGATCGCCTCGGGAAAAACCGTCTCCGAGATCGCCACCCAACTTTCATTGAGCCCGAAGACCATCAGCTCCGTCCGTAGTCGCATTTTGAAGAAAATGGGTATGCGTACTAATGCTGAATTGACACACTACGCCGTGGTAAAGGGCCTGGTTGACTGAAGCCGGCAGCGCTACGCAGCCCCTTTTATAAGAATATCTCCTACATCCAAATCTAATTTGGCACCACAGCCGACCGGTTACTTTGTCTGATCCGGTTACATTACTTTCCGCCATTCACGTTCGCACAATCCCCCAAGAAAAATATACTTTGTCCTATCTGCCTCCGATCTAATCTAATCGTATATTCTTCAAATAGTCGTTAGAATTTATTTCGTGGAGATAGACAAGAACCTACTTCCAGGTGGGATTCGTCAGGACATCTGAAAATAAGAATTTTTCCTGATGCGACCATTCTAAAGACTTCAAAACGAACACCGATGTGGATATGGCGGGTCCATACCAGGCGTAGGCAATAATGATTTGTCTGTCCGGGTCCATTGATGGAGATGTCACAGCGTACTATAGCAAACGAATTCCGATGGAGTGCAACCAAAAATATGAGATAGCTAAGGCGGCTTAGAACAAATTCTCAGGGATCGTTTATGATCAAGCTATTTATTATTGATTGTAATGAAATATTCCGGGAAGGACTGAAGCGAATTATAGGTAAAACCAGCGATATGGAAATTGTAGGGGAGACAGTCGATACCAAAGGGTACTTGTCGCAATTTCAGAACGGTGGAACCCGGGCCGAGATATTGCTGATGGAGATTTACCTTCCGGGCCGTAAAGGGATTGAGGCACTCAAGGAATTGAAGGCTCTTGACCCGCAGTCCAAGGTACTGATCATGGGTATGCTGACAGATGATCAATGGGCCTTGAGGGCTCTCCGGGCCGGCGCCGCAGGTTATCTAACTAAACGGTGTGCTTCTGAGAAGCTGCTCGAGGCCATCAAGAAGATTCATAATGGGAAACGGTATATCAGCCCGAGCTTGGCCGAAAGAATGATTGATCTGATCGGTGATTACTCGGATCTCGCGCTGCATGAAAAGCTTTCTGGTCGCGAGTATCAAGTGTTTTCGATGATAGCAGCTGGAATTCCCCCTGCCGAAATTGCCCGGCAGCTATCTCGAAGTACCAGAACTATCAGCACCCTTCGGGCGAGGGTCCTTAAAAAAATGGGTATGAAGTCCAATGCTGAAATAACCCATTACGCTATTGAGCAATGTCTTCTGGACTGATTTTTGAACCACCCTTTTAGGCACTGAAAGGCGCCCTGGAATGGATGATAAGAGCTGTCTGACTGGACTGGGCCAAATAGATTAGTGGGATAAATCATTGTGATCAAGGTTTGCATAGTCGAAGAACATAAGAATATCCTCAAGGGCTTGCGACGTATCATTAAAGCCGCCGGCGATATGGATCTTGTTCGAGAGGTAGGGGATGCCTACGAATGTCTGGACCGGTGTCCAGCTAGCGACTGCCCAGCGGAAATTGTATTATGGGATTTCTCTTCCACAGGTCCGGCAGGGATTGACGTGCTGGCCGAGCTGCATGCGAGGCATCCGCATCTATCAGTACTGGCCTTGGGTTTGTATCCGCACGGCAGATGGGCGGAAAGTGTATTACAGGCTGGCGCGGCTGGCTATATCACCATCGGGTCAGCACCCGAGAGATTGATTGAGGCCATTCGAGCGATAGCCAGTGGAAACCAGTATCTCAATGGTGGACCGTACCAGTAGATGACAACCTCGAATCAATCTAACTGGCATAATGATATTGATCAGTCCCAACTCCTCCGCTGAATTGACCGGTGCTGTCATTGAGTCTAACCGGAGCCGCAGTTATTTTTTCCATCGAAAATATAATTTCTTCTGATAACCTTGTAGGACAATCACTCTCTTGTAGTTGATATAATCGGGCAGCACCGCTAAAAGTCCTACAATCTATTCCCGCCTTCCCTGTCAGCAATAACAGCATTCAACTTATTTTTATTTACTGAGATAGCGGCTAACCTTAACCTGTTACTAATCATGATGACACTGTATGGTATCAGGTTTAAACTTTAAAACCAAGAGCAACTAAGGAGATACACCAATGAGTAGCATACGAAAAATTACCATTGTTACGTTTTTGACGCTCCTTCTCGGTGGCTCACTCTTAATCCCGGCAGCATTGGTCGAGGCAAGTGCTGGTGGATCACCCTCAGGACTCGATACGACCCAGGTCACCGCTGAGGCCATTAGTCAAGCACCTGATGATATTCCTGCTGAACTAGGACTTCTCGGATATTTCTTCAAGCGTAAACAAACGGACGATGGTGAACAAGCACCGGTGGGAGTAGATGTTCCGGAAGCTCATAATGGCCCTGTTGAAGAGCTGGGCCTGATAGATTTGCTCCTGAGTAAGAAGCCTCAGTCGCTGGTCATGGCTGCCGGTATCCCTGTGGCGAATGGGCCGGAGCCGGTGGAGGAGCCCTGGCCTGAAGAAGGCCTGATCAAATATTTTAGTAATAGGAGGAATACATCGATCATGCCTGCCGCAGACCCTGCCCCAGCTGTAAACAGAACCCAGCCAACGCCCGCCACGGCGAAATCATCAATTAGCACATCGCAGGTACCCTCAAATTACACGACGGCAGTTGAATCGGCAGCGATTAGTGATGGACAAGCACCGTCGGGAGTAGAGGTTAAGGAAGCTTATGATGGGCCAATGGAAAAGCCGGGCCTGCTAGATATTCTCCTGGGTAAAGAGCCTCAGCCCCAGGGCATCGCCGCCGGTATCCCTGAAGCGAATGAGCCCGTACCGGAACCGGAAATGGATCCCTTACCAGAATTAAGCCTGATCGATTATTTCATAAATCAGGGAAATACATCGCTCAGGCCTGCCGTGGGCTCTGGCCCAGCTGTAAACCCATCCCAGCCAACGCATGCCACAGCGAAATCATCAATTAGCCCATCGCAGGTAGCCGCAAGGTCCGGGACGGCTTTTGAACCGGCAGTGATTAGTGAGGATCTCCTGCGAATTAAAGTGGTGCTGGGCCAACTGCCCCGTAGCGCTCTGGCTTCCCTGGAGCAGTCCAATCAGGTTGCAGCGACGCCGAAGATTGAGAATGATGCACTTTTGGTTGAAAACACTGAACCACAGCTGGATTTAACCCAAAAACACGATCCCCCAGGTCCTGCAACAGCAGCTGATGTGGAGGGGATCGGTCTATTGGAGCTACTGCTGCAACGCCACCCTGATGCGGCAAGAGTGGAAGCGATGAAGACGCCATCAGGAGATAACAACGGGAACTAGACCAATGTCACTCCCGGTACTAATTGAAAATGTGATCAGGGTTAACTACCAACCACACGGAATAGCGTTAGGACAAATGTGGTTTCCGGGAAAAAAGAGCGACACACATGGGCGGCAGGAAGTGCTCAGTAGACTCAGAGCGATTGCCGGCCAGCCAAAGCCTCTTCCGGGACTTCCCATAGCGTTAGGGAAGGCTCAGCCATTGCAATGAGCAATTCAATGAAATCAGCACCACCCACTATCTTGATTGCCCTGATATTGATCGTTGGGCATTTACCAGCACAAAATGATTTGGCTATCTCTGGCTTCGTGGATGGCAGTATAGGCTTGCCGGTTGAGGATCGTACTGACCTCGGTTTCAGTTTTGACCAAGTGGAGATCAACCTGGATGGCGAAGTGACCATGGCGCCCAATCTGACCCTGGGATTCGAATTCAATACCGGTACAAAGAGTGATGCCGGCGAAAATATTAGCGGCTGGCTGGTGATGGCCAACCATGCTTTCTCGGCCTTTGCGATCACTTTCCGGCAGGACGCCTGGGGTGATGCCGGTTCCACCACCATATCGCCATCCCATAGCATCGCGGATGGCGCCAACATATTTTTTGAGTACAGACTTGATACGGGTACATTTGATGAGGACGATGTCTATCACAGAAGCAAAACCACCTAAGCAGCCATTGAGTTCACATTCACTTTCTAACAAGAAAATAATTTGGCGTCGATGATGCAAAAGTTACTGTCCTTCTTCAGCGATATAAATATCAGCAAAAGGTTGATCATATTCTTCCTCCTGGTGGGCATCATACCGCTGGCGGTCGTGGGGATTCTTGCCTATTCCAACTCGTCCAAGGCTCTGGAGCAGCAGGCCATGAACCAGCTCATCGCCGTCCGGGAAATGAAAAAGAGCATGATTGAGGATTACTTCGGTTCCATCCGTAACCAGATCATCACCCTTTCCGAAGACCAGATGATCATTGACGCCATGAAGGAGTTCACCGAGGCGTTCTTTCTGGTGGGAAGGGAGTATGGCGAAACGTTTAGGAGAAACCGGCGACAGCTGCTCGGAAACCTTTCGGATCGATACCAGTACCAGCAGAATAATACACCAGGAGCGGCATCGGATGCGGCCTCGCTGTGGATGCCTCCCAAGAGAATGTCGCGCATTCTCCAGGCGTTGTACATATCCGAGAATCCCAATCCAATCGGCAGCAAGCACATCCTGGATTACTCTGTGGATAAAACTACATATTCCCAACTACACCGTAAGTATCATCCCATCATTAGGAGCTATCTGGAGAAGTTTGGGTATTACGATATCTTCCTGGTGGAGCCGAAAACCGGTTATATCGTCTATACGGTGTTCAAGGAAGTGGATTATGCTACCAGCCTGGCGTCCGGGCCATACAGTAATACAAACTTTGCCTGGGCGTTCCAGAACGCGCAGAACGCCGACGCCAAAGACTACGTTGCCCTTGAAGAGTTCAAGCAATACGAGCCATCGTATAATTTCCCGGCTTCCTTTATCGCTTCACCCATCTTTGATGGCAATGAGAAAATCGGGGTGCTGGTCTTCCAAATGCCGGTGGACAAGATCGATAACATCATGACCAGTAACCAGCAGTGGGCCGATGTTGGACTAGGCGAGTCCGGGGAGAGCTATCTGGTGTCCTCCGACTCCACCATTCGTAATAACTCGCGCTTCCTGATCGAAGATCCGGATGGCTATTACCGGGCGCTACAGGAGGGCGGGATTGCAGCTGAAGTGATTGATAATATCAAAGCATCCGAAACATCGATCCTCTTCCAACCGGTTCTCAGCAAGGGATCAAAGGCGGCCATCGGGGGGCAGACCGGTTTTGATATCTTCCCCGATTATCGAGATGTACCGGTCCTGTCGGCCTACACGCCGCTGGAGATAGAAGGCCTGGAATGGGTGATCTTAGCGGAAATAGATGAGGCGGAGGCCTTTACCGCCATTTATGCCCTGCGCAACTTGACCATGCTGATCGCTCTAGTGATTGCAGCTGCGGTGGTTGGGATTGCATTGATGGTGGCCCGCAACATTACCGTCCCGATTAATGCCGCCATCGTTATGCTCAGGGATATTGACGAAGGCGAAGGAGACCTGACCAAGCGGCTGAACATCGAGGCCCAGGATGAAATCGGTATCATGGGTGGCCTGTTCGACTCCTTTATCACCAAGGTGCAAGAACTGATGCAACAGATCGGAGTCAGCTCCGAGCAGGTGAGTAATGCGGCCAACCAGATCTCGTCGGCCTCCGAGCAGATGGCTGCCGGCGCCGAGGAGCAGCAGGCTCAGCTGTCTGAAGTGGCTACAACCACCGAGCAGATGAGCGCCATGATCCTGGAGGCCAGCAAAAACGCTGATGAAACGCGGGAGAATGCTCAACAAACCGGTAAAACGGCCGAGAGTGGCCGGGAGGTAGTTTCCAAGACGGTGACCGGCTTCGAAACGGTAGCCCGGACAGTAGAGCGCGCCGCCGGCCAGATCGAGTCCTTGAGCAAACGCTCAGAGGAGATCGGGAACGTCATCCAGGTCATCGACGACATCGCCGACCAGACCAACCTGCTGGCCCTGAACGCCAATATCGAGGCGGCCCGGGCCGGGGATGCCGGCCGGGGTTTTGCGGTAGTGGCTGATGAGGTGCGCAAGCTGGCCGAGCGCACCGTGAGTGCCACGGCCGAGATCAGCAGCATGATCGAGACTATCCAGGGAGAGATCCAGGCTGCGGTGGAATCGATGGCAGCCATCCAGGAACAGTCCAAAGCCGGGCTGGAACTGGTAGGCCAATCCGACCAATCGCTGCAAGAGATTTCCGGCGCCATCACCGGTGTGGTAACAGCCGTGGAGCAGATCGCCACTTCCACCAACGAGCAAAGTTCCGGTGCCGAAGAGATATCCAAGAACATCGAGGGGGTTACTACCGTGGCTAAGGAATCGGCCTCCAGCGCTCAGGAACTGGCCGCCTCGGCGGAGCAGCTCAATCGCGAAGTAGAGGGACTGAACAAGCTGATCGGGCAATTCAAAGTCTGAGTGAAGAGTAGTAGAACCATGGCAAAGTCGTATTCAAATCGCGTTAAAGCAGCCGGCAGATCGCCTGGGGAGAAGCCAGTTCAACCACTATTTGGAGTCCGAGGGAATAGCGGATGGCGCCAAAATGTTGTTTGAATACCGGATTGATAATAACGGGGCCGGTACCACCGCCAACTTGGCGGCGATAGGATTCATATTCACATTTAAAGGGAGATACACTAATGGATAGCTTACGAAAAATTACCGTTGTTACGTTTTTGATGCTACTTTTACTATCATTCGCGCTAGCTCAGGAGGAGCCGGGATTTACTTATGAGTATGGGTACACATCGGACATCATGATGGTGGCTGGTGTGGATCAAGGCGCAGGCCAGCTGAACTACCTGGATAACGTAGATCTACTTCTGAACTTCAACACTGAAGGCCTGGGATTATGGTCAGGTGGGAACCTGAGCGTATATTTCCTTTCCAACCAAGGGAGTGCCTTAAGCGAGATTGTTGGTGATGCTCAAGTGACGAGTAACATCGAGGCTGACGGCACCCAGCGATTGTACGAGTTCTGGTATAATCAATCATTGATGTATGGCATGATTGAGGTGATGGTTGGCATGCACGATCTGAACTCGGAATTTTACACCAATGACTGTGCCAGTCTATTCACAAATAGCTCATTCGGTATCGGCTCCGATGTGGCCGGCAGCGTTCCTGTGAGCATCTTTAATGTTGTTGGTCCTGCTGTCAGGATAAAACTTAGGCTCACGAGAAATCTTTGGCTTCTGGGTGCGGCCTATGATGGCAACCCCGATCCCGATAACAATACAGACGGCCTGAACGTCAGCTGGTCTGAAGATGACGGGATATTTAATGTAGTCGAAGCTCAATATACTCCCAGCCGGGGAGATGATATGTGCCAGAGCTACAGGGTGGCGGCGTGGACGCATACCGCACCCGATCCCGATACGACAGCTGAAGACGCAATCTCCGGTGTGTATCTCTCCCTAGACCAGCCGGTTGGCAAATTGGCCGCTTTTCTGCATGGAGGAATTGCTACCGGTGAGGCTGCAGTGCCATTATACGTCGGCTTTGGTGTACATACCCCGAGCAATCTCGGTCTGGCCGTTGCCGCAGCAAAACTCGATGCGGATGCCTTTGAGCTCACAGGTGGAGATGCCTGGGAAGTGACCATCGAAGCCACCTGGGCCATCCAAGTCAGTGACATCTTTTCAATCCAACCGGATATCCAGTTCGTGCTCAATCCCAGCGGCAATGATGGTAATGCCATTGTCTACGGTGTGCGGACATCAATCGGGTTTTAGTCAATTAAACAAACAGCTAGGTAACGAAAGGATTTCAATATGAAGTGGTTCAAAATGGATTGGTTCAATAACCTGACCATCTCCCTCAGACTTAGCGCGATGATGGGGATAGTGATTGTATTAGTCTTCGGTACCAGCCTGTATAATTACAGGAACTTCTCGGAGATCAAGGAAAGCTGCGTCCTCACCAGGGACGAATCGGTGGTATTCGCATTGCTGGCCAAGGATTTCCAGGCCCACGTGATCCAGGTGCAGCAGTGGCTGACGGATATCTCCGCTACCCGGGGTGTCGAAGGCTTCGACGACGGTTTTGACGAAGCTGAGATCCACTATCAGGCCGGGCTAGAGAACCTGGCCAGTTTCCGGGAGATGTTCGTAGAGGAGAACGAAACGGAAATGATCGAATTTGTCGACCAGACAGCGACGGACTTGACTGCCTTCTATGACATGGGCCGTGAGATGGCCCAAAGCTATATTGATCACGGGCATGAAGAAGGCAACAAGCTCATGGAGCAGTTCGATCCGTTTGCGGCGAAAATCGCCGAGTCGGTGGATGTTTTGGTGGACCTGCAGGTCCGCGAGCTGCAGGAATCGATGGCCACGGTGATTAGCACCACCAACATCAGCAAGATCATCTCCATAGCGACAGTTGTGCTGCTGCCGGCCTTCATTATTCTAGTGTCCATTTTCCTGGTGACCAACATCACTAAACCGATCAACAGGGTGATTGCCATGCTGCAGGACATTGACGAGGGTGAGGGTGATTTAACCAAGCGTCTTAGTATTGAGGCTAAAGATGAGATTGGAGTGATGGCCCGGCTCTTCGACTCCTTTATAGCAAAGGTGCAGGATCTGATCAAGCAGATTGGCGCCAGTTCATCACAGGTAGGCAATGCCTCTACCCAAATCTCATCCGCTTCGGAGCAGTTGGCTGCCGGTGCTGAAGAACAACAGGCCCAACTGTCGGAGGTGGCCACCACCATGGAGCAGATGAGCGCCATGATCTTGGAAGCCAGCAAGAATGCTGACGAAACGCGGGAGACTGCTCAAAATACCGGTATAACCGCCGAGAGTGGCCGGGAGGTCGTCTCCAAGACGGTGACCGGCTTCGAAGCGGTGGCCCGGACTGTGGAGCGCGCCGCCGGCCAGATCGAGTCCTTGAGCAAACGTTCAGAGGAGATCGGGAACGTCATCCAGGTCATCGATGACATCGCCGACCAGACAAACCTGTTGGCACTCAATGCCAATATCGAGGCGGCTCGGGCCGGGGATGCCGGCCGGGGCTTCGCGGTGGTGGCCGATGAAGTGCGCAAGCTGGCCGAGCGGACCGTGAGTGCCACGGCGGAAATCAGCAGCATGATAGAGACCATTCAGGGAGAAATCCAGGATGCGGTGGAATCGATGACGGCCATCCAGGAACAGTCCAAAGAAGGGTTGGAACTGGTAGGCCAGTCCGATCAATCACTGCAAGAGATTTCCGGCGCCATTACGGGCGTTGTTACGGCAGTTGAGCAGATTGCCACTTCCACCAACGAGCAAAGTTCCGGTGCGGAAGAGATCTCCAAGAACATCGAGGGGGTCACCACCGTAGCCAAGGAATCGGCCTCCAGCGCCCAAGAGCTGGCTTCCTCCGCGGAGCAGCTTAGTCGAGAGGTGAACGGGCTTAACGACCTGATTGGCCAGTTCAAAGTCTGAGTGAAAAGGAGTAATACCATGTCAAAGTCGGATTCAAAGAGCATTAGAACAGCCGGTATCGACGCCGGTGACCGTGCCCGAACCGGAAACAATAGAGGGGTCCGGGTACGGTACGCCCTGGAGAGCCGGGAAAGTTCCCTCGCTCCCACCGAATGTCATATCGACCCCCAGGTAATGGAGGTCGATATTTTCGATCTGAGTACGGTGCGGCGGGAAGCCGGCGCCCTGTCCGCCCGGCTGTTCGCGGTAGTCGATAATGTTAGCCTGGCCGTGGCGGTTGAGCAGCCGGCCCGCGATGGCGTACCGTGGCAGCAGCTGGGACCTCATGATGATGTTCCTTTTACGCCAATAGCAAATTCGGCCACTTTTCACCGAATTGCCGAGCGCTTAAATACGAACCTTGGAAATGTAATCGAATCTTCGCGTATTATGCAGGAAGCTTCGAAAAGACTTATCCATGGAATAGAAAAGCTTCGTGACGGCGTGGAGGAAATCAAAGACACTGCCGGCAAGTTCAAGTTAGACTGAAAATAAACACTTGTTGATTTTCAGCACTGGGCCACTTATTAAAATGTCCCATACTCTTTTCATGGCCGGTACTACCGCGGTTAAAATCGCCTGCTATGTCGATGTGTATTGACAGATAGTTGTCGGCATTGCTCTTGTTTTGTTTGATACGTTTATTAATTACGAAGACTGAGCAGCTGATTTATATATCGCCTTAAGAAATATTAAGGCCTTCCGTAGCAGAATAATGATATGAGGGTATACGCAACCGGATCAGACTTGGAAGGGAGTATATAAAGTTGCGTGAACAAGCAAATCCTGCCCAATCACGGGCAATCCAATTCTTACTCGGGTTTACTTCTCAAAGGAGATATTCTCTCATGAGAAAATACCAGTCACAGCCGATTGTGATTTTCACGATTCTGATCCTGATTATTTTTACAGTAGAAGCCTTTATAATGGGATTTCTTTTTTACCTCTCCCCACCAGCGGGTCTAATAACAGCCGTATTGGATGCCACCCTCTTGAGTTTTTTACTTTCGCCACTCATCTACCATTTCGTGGCCCAACCCTTGGTGAGATATGCGGAAGACCAGATCGAGGCTCGGAAACAAATAGCCCAGAACCGGGAATTCCTGGCATCAGTGCTGGATTCCTTAACCCATCCCTTCCACGTTATCAATTCTTCCGATTATTCGATCACTATGGCAAATACTGCCAGTGGATATGCTGATAAAACCGGTGCAAAGTGTTACGAAGTTGCCCACAACCGTTCTACGCCCTGTACCGGCAAGGATCATCCCTGTCTGCTTCGAATAGTAAAGCAGTCCGGGCAGCCTGCGGTTGCGGAGCACGTACATCAAAACGGTGGCGGCGAGCCGAGTCTCTTAGAAATTCATGCTTTCCCTGTATTCAACAGCGAAGGCGAATTGAAGGAGATAATAGAATACTCACTGGACCGCACTGAATACAAAGCTGCTCTGGTAGCTCTGCGTGACTCGGAACAGGAGCTACGCCAACTACACGAGAATGCGTTGGAGGGTATTTTCCGATCCAGGCCCAACGGTCGTATTATCTATGCCAACCTGGCGATGGCCCGGATTTTTGGCTTCGACAGTGTTGAAGATATCCTGAAAATCAACGCCCGTGAACTCTATTTCGATATTGAGGACCGTCAGAAATTACTGGCGGAGTTCGAAGCCCACGGAAAGGTCGTACATCAGGAACTTCGAATGCGGGATCGCAATGGTAAAGAGATCTGGGTTCGTGAAAGTGCCCGGGTGCTCCGGGATTCCTCCGGAAAGAAAAGGTTCTTTGAGGGTTTCTTATCGGACATAACCCAGATAAAAGAAGCCGAGCAGGCCATTCAGGTCGCCCTCCAGGACCTCCAGGCCGCCAAGGAGTACACCCAGCTGCTGGTCGCCAGCTCCTTGGACATGATTATTGCCGTTGATAATAAGCGCAGGATCACGGAGTTTAACGATGCGGCTGAAGATACGTTCGGTTATACGCGTGAAGAAGTGCTTGGTAAACATGTGAACCTGCTTTATGCGGATCACAAAGAAGGCAATAGGGTCCATAAAAAGACCATCAAGCATGGTCACCAGGTCCAGGAAATCCTCAACCGGCGGAAGAACGGCGATACTTTTCCCTGCCTGCTTTCCGCTTCCGTCCTCCTTGATTCTAGCGGAAAACGGGTGGGCGTTATGGGGGTATCGAGAGACATTTCAAAGTACAAGCAACGGGAAAAAGTCCAGGCGGCTATCTATCAGATTTCAGAAGCGGCTCATACCGCTCAAAAACTGGAACAACTCTACGGTGCCCTTCATGAGATCGTTGGGGAGCTCATGCCGGCCCAAAACTTCTACATCGCGCTCTACAATGCCGAATCGGGGATACTCGAATTTCCATATTTCATTGATGAACATGACCAGACACCGGCCCCGAAGAAACTTGGAAAGGGTTTAACCGAATATGTCCTGCGGACTGGAAAACCGTTGTTATCTTCACGTGATGATTTCGATAAGTTGGTTAAGAGCGGTGAAGTTGAGCGCATCGGTACACCGCCTATCGATTGGCTGGGGGCTCCCTTGAAAGCACAGGGTCGGACCTTTGGAGTAGTAGCGGTCCAGAGCTATTCTAGTGGTGTCAGGTATGGTGAGGAGGAACAGCATATCCTCAAGTTTGTTTCCTCACAGGTCGCCGCCGCTATTCAGCGCGTTCAGGCTGAGGAAGTACTCCGGGAGAGTGAAGAGAGATACCGCACCGTCATCGAAGCTTCTCCAGGCTCTGTTTTTCTACTCAACCGTGATGGAAACATCCTGGACCTGGATATGCCCCGGCATTTGAATTACCGGCCAGAGGTTCTGGTTACCTCCCACATCTATGACCTGATCTACGAAAAGGATCAAGAGCGATTCGAGCATGAACTAAAGAATTGCACGTCTACTGGCAATATGTGCGAATTCGAGGTCTACAGCCGGGACCAATCAATCATTTACCAGGTTCTTCTCGCGCCCATCAAAACAGAATCACAGTCTTTAAATACTATCGTATGCAATCTGTACGATATCTCAGAAAGGAAGAGGCTGGAAGCCGACGCGATAAGGGCAGCTAAATTGGAATCCATAGAAGCATTCGCCGGCGGCTTGGCACATGATTTCAATAACCTGCTCAGTAGCATCGGACTGAACATTTCCCTGGCTCGCCTGCAAGTGGGGAATGATGTGGATATGAAGGAATCTCTTAGACATGCCGAACACTCGGTACAAATGGCCCGGGGCATCAGCAAGCAGTTGATGTCGTTCACCCGTGGCGGCGCACCCGATAAGGTCGAAGTTGACCTTCGACCGCTGTTGGAGGAATCCGTAAAGTTCGCCCTGGGTGGTTCGCGGGTAGTCCCGGAATTCAATCTACCGGAGAATCTACGGGTGGTTGAGATTGATCCCAGCCAGATCAATCAGGTAATTCACAATCTGGCCATTAATGCGGCCCAGGCAATGCCAGGGGGCGGCACTCTTACCGTTTCGGGGGAAAATGTTGAAGCAGGGAAGATCAAATACCCGTCCAAGGGAACCTACATCAAAGATAATTATGTCATGATCACCTTTAAGGACACCGGCGACGGCATGCCACCTAAGATTTTGGATAGGATATTCGATCCCTATTTCACAACCCGGAAAGAGGGCAGCGGGCTAGGGCTATTCTCGTGTCATACAATCCTGAACCAACACAAAGGCTGGATCAGTGCAGCATCATTGTCGGGGCAAGGCAGTACTTTCACATTTTGCCTGCCCGCGGTTATTGGCACGGTCGATCGAGTGCCGGAGAACGAGCGCTTCGACCTGGGTAGTGGCCGAATACTGGTCATGGATGATGAGAAGGAAATCCGACGGGTCATGACCAACCTGATTGAAGTGCTGGGGTACCAGGTAGAGACTGTCACAGATGGTAAAGAAGCCGTGGTCCATTATCGGGTGGCGCGGGAAAAGGATGAGCCCTTTGACGCCGTGATCCTGGATCTGACCGGTACGGCCGGAATGGGCGGTCTTGATACCGTGAAGCAATTGCGCAAGTTGGATCCCCATTTGAAGGCCATCGTTTCCAGCGGCCATGTTACCCATGACGCTCTACAGAACTACGAGAAATATGGGTTTGCAGGCGTGATTCACAAACCTTGTACGGGCGAACAACTTTCACGCGTCCTGGTGTCCGTGATGGCCGAAAGCGGGAAGAATAAAGAAGTTTTAGACTCCCAGGCGTAGAGGGACATGATTCATTCAGATGAATAGTTACCAGCACAAAAAGCGATGACCGATGAGTATATATGACCATCTGGCGGGGATGGAGGATATCCTTGACGAATTTATCGATGAGAGCAGTGAGCTTCTAAAGGGGATAAAAGAGGACTTGAAACGCCTGGAGCCGGACCTGGAGGCAGAGCTCCTCAACCGCATTACCCGAGTATTCCACAATATAAAGGACACCTGTGGTTTTCTAGGATTCGAGCAGGCTAAAACGGTGGCACACGTAACGGAAAACCTTCTGAATCAGATGCGCAACGGGAAACTAGTCCCCGGAGGCGAAATCAGCGCCGTTTTACAGGAGAGTTGCGACTGGTTCGAGAGGTTTCTGGGAACCGGTAAGGAACAACAGGACCGAGAATTTGAGATTGAGTCGTTGCTAAAGCGCCTGCATTTAGCCGGCCAAGGGGATGGGCAGCATTCTGAAGTTGAGGTTCTCAGGTGGCTGATTTCGGCCAGGCTAAAAGAGAAAAAAAATTAGTGGCTGCTAAGGAGGCCGTGTCTGCGATGAATAAAGTGCACGCCAGCTCACTCGATATGCCTACCTCTAGCGATAACGCACCTTCCGAAAGCACCTCCGCCCTGCCCACGGTCTGAGTACAGACCCACTCTGAGGTCTCCTTAGCTGCCGCCGATCATTCCACTATTATGCAGCTGTAAAATGATGGCCATTCAGGCATGGGTGTCCCAACGTTCCATGTTGAAATGGGTGCCAGAAATCCCCTGAAAACACTGAACGAGGACCACATGGGGACCAAGATGGCGGCCTTCGTCTCGCAGCAGTACATCCCCTACGCAGAGCTGGCTTCCGTGGAGCGCCCCAAGGCGGCCCGGCGGCGGCTGTTTCTGCGTCAGGAAGACGGCGGGGAAAAACTGGTAAAGATCCCCTTCGATTACATCGAGGACAGCGACCGCGTCAAACTGTTCGACTTTTTGAAGGAGCAAGCGCGGGGCTGATTCTCAGAGTCGCCAGGGCGAAAGAATAGATTGGTTCGGCCTGGTGCCAAGGAGTTATATCCTGAGGTCAATTATACTCCCTCATAATCGTAACTGCCCCGGGCATGGCCTGCCCGAAGCTTGTCGAAAGGTGCCACTGCTCAAGTAAGGCAACGTCCGATTCAGCGCCAATTTTCCGGATACGCTCCAGATACGGATAAGAATTTCTCAACGGGCGGCTGCCCTCTCTTCGACCTGGCGACTCAGGTTGATGGGAGTGGGTAATTCACCTTTTCAATCGGGCAGCAGAAAATATTATGGGACTTCGTCCTGTGCAAGCAATGGGAAATGGCTGGATTAAAGGTCTGCACCAAGGAGAGCATGGCTTGGTCACCACTAGTCACAATAGGGCAAATTTTACTCCCCACCACCTCTGGCGTGACAAGCATTCCGCGGGGTCCAGTCTGCCACACTGCGTGGCGAGAAATGGATAAAGTGCGATTTTCTGCCGGAGTTACCGAATCAAAGCCCTTGATCTTCAGAGCACGAACAGGAAATGCCAGCTCCTGTCATGGGGCTGAGCAGTAAAAACGGGTTGGAGATTCGATTAAGCGGTCGTATATTTGAGATGATTCAAACGTTTCAATTAAAAGATTTTTCCAGCGCCGGGACTTTCCACCAGCTAGGTACCGGCAGGTTAATTAGCGCTATTTAACGGAGCAGCCGCCAGCATGCGCGCACCGACCGAAGTCAGCCCCCAGGATATTTCAACAGCCACCACTCAAAGCCTGTTTTTCGACCGTGTTGAGCGCTGGCGGGACCGGTCCCGGTTCATGGTCCCCGACGGTGACGGGTGGCGGTCGGTCACCTGGGGCGAGTACGGCGAGCAGGTAGCACTGTTAGCCCATGCCCTGGGCGCTCTGGGGCTGGGCCCTGATGATAAGGTAGGCATCTTCAGTGATAACTGCCTGGAGTGGATTTATGCCGGCATCGGTGCCATGGCTGCCCGAACCGTAATGGTGCCCATCTACCACGCCTCCACCACGGAACAGCTGGGGTATATCGTCAGACATGCTGACCTGAAGCTGCTTTTTATCCGTGACCAGGGGTGTGCCAATGCTCTGGCGACCTGTGCAGAGGATTTCCCCGAGCTGCAGACTATCGTTTCCTTTGAGGGAACAATAAGGCCGGTAAATGCCGCCGTTGCCGGGTTGTCCTTCGACGAACTTCAGGCCTTGGGCAGGGAATACCGGGGCAGACACCCGGGCCATATAGACGAGCTGATCGGAGCGGTTGACATGAACGATGTGGCCTATATGATTTACACCTCCGGTACCACAGGGCAGCCAAAGGGCGTTCCCCTGAGCTATCGTAACCTGGCCGTGAGCACCAATGACTGGGTCTCCATAAACGGGCCCCTCATCCATCCCCATAGCGACGACATCCACTGGCTGCCCAATTCGCACATTTACGGTTGGGGGGCTATCGGTCTGGGTAACCTGTTCGGGTTTTGCAGCTACCTGGGCACCCCGCTCAACGTCCTGGAGTTGATGCCCCAGCTGCGCCCTCACCTGTTCATGAGTGTCCCGGCTTACTATGAGAAACTGTATCTACTCGCACAACAGAGCAGCAACGATTATAAGAAGCAATTGGAGACGCTGAGGTCCCTGACGGGTGGGCGAATCCAGTTCTGTCTATCTGGTGGAGCCGGGTTGAAGCACTCCGTTAAGGAGTTCTTCCTGGACGCTGGAATGCTGGTCACCGAAGGCTACGGCTTGTCCGAATGCTCCCCCACCCTGACGATGAACTGGCCTCAGGATTTCAACTTCGATTCGGTGGGCAAGCCCTATCCATCTGTTCAATTGCGCTTGGCAGCGGACGACGAGATCGAAGCCCGAGGTCCGGTGGTATTCAAAGGTTATTACAAGGATCCTCAAGCTACGCGCGAAGCCTTCACCGCGGACGGCTGGTTCAAGACCGGCGACGTTGGCCGCTGGCTGGAGGGGGGCTTCCTGCAGATAGTGGACCGCAAGAAGGATATCATGGTAACCTCCGGCGGCAAGAACGTCGCGCCCCAGTCAATCGAGGGGCGATTCGCCGACAATCCCTATATTGAACATCTGGTCGTCTATGGCGACGGCAAGAAGTATCTGGTGGCGCTGGTTACCCTGCGCCCGGCGGCCGAAGCGGATTCGCCGGCTTCCGTGAATGACCCGGTGATAAGGGAGCTGGTCCAAGAGCAGATCGACTTGGTCAACCGGGAGCTGGCCCCGTTCGAGACCATCAAGAAATTCCACCTGGCCCTTGAGAGGTTCACCCCCCTAAACGGATTGCTGACCCCGGCCCTCAAACTTCGCCGCCGGGCGGTCCTCGAGCGCTACCGGGCCGAACTGGAGGCACTATACGAACCCAAAACCATACAACAAGGCATTTGAATGGACGAGGTTAAATACAGGTTCATCGAAGGATTTGCAGACGGCTACGCCCGTTTCGGTCAGCCCCGGTTGATGGGGCGGATTATGGCGGTCCTGCTGCTGTCCCCCGAGCCGATGTCGCTCGACGACATTACCAAGGAACTGGGAATGAGCAAAGGGCCTGTCAGTAGCGAGGCCCGCAAACTAGAGATGCTGGAGACCGTCGAAAAGACTGTCCGGCGGGGCAGCAAGCGGGTCTATTACCAGCCGGTGGCTGACAGTTTCGCGGCCGCACTGTCGCGCAATCTGGCCTTGATGGGCAAGAGCCGGGATATCGCCCGGGAGTTTCTGGATAACGCGGACCAGGACCGGATCGATCCACTGGCCGTGAAACGGGTGGGGGAGATGGAGCGCTTCTACCAGCAGCTGATCACTAGGGTGAACGGTTTTCTGGAGGATTGGTCTGCCGGTCGTTCCGGTGAACCACAGTAAACCGGGCTGAAATTATTTCGAACGTTTTAAGAGCGTGGATATGGTAGTGCAGATAAACAAAGGAACTTGCCGTGTTGCTAAAAAATAAGGTCGCCATCATCACCGGAGCTGGCCAGGGGATCGGCAAGGCTACCGCCGTCCTTTTTGCCCGGGAGGGCGCCACGGTGATTATAGCCGAAATCAGCGCGGACCAGGGTCGTGCCGCCGCCGAGTCGATCACCGCCGCCGGTGGCGTGGCGGAGTTCCAGCCCTTGAACGTGACCGACGCCGGCGCTGTTGAAGCGCTGGTGAACGGGGTGCTGGCCCGTTATGGGAAGATCGATGTGCTGGTGAACAACGCCGGCATTACGATCGATGCTACCTTGAAGAAAATGGAACCGGAACAGTTTGACACCGTAATCGAGGTGAACCTAAAGGGCACTTTCCTGTGTGGCCAGAGCGTGGGACGGGTCATGTTTGAGCAGGGCTTCGGCGTGATCCTGAACTCCGCCTCGGTGGTGGCCCACTTCGGCAATTTCGGCCAGTCCAACTATGTGGCTTCCAAGGCCGGCGTGATCGGTATGACTAGGACCTGGGCTAGGGAGCTGGGCCCAAAGGGGGTGCGGGTAAACGCCGTGGCCCCGGGTTTCATCGCCACATCCATGATCGAGAGCGTGCCGGAAAAGGTGCTGGAGATGCTTAGGGACAAGTGTCCCCTGAAACGCCTGGGCACTCCCGAGGATGTGGCCGGGGCCTACCTGTTCCTGGCCAGCGACCTGGCCGGCTACATTAACGGGGCCGTCCTGAACGTAGACGGCGGGATAGTGATTTGAATCCGGGAGCGAATAGCCTGACCCTGCCGGAACAATCCGCCTTCACCTTTGCGGATGTGCCCTATCCCTATCCCGTGGACCATTTCGCGTTCCGGGAACATCGGGTGGCCTTTATCGACCAGGGAGTTGGGCCGCCGGTGGTCTTCATCCACGGCCAGGGAGCCGATCTGTCCAGCTTTGCTCCCATCTATCCCGCATTGGAGAAGCAATTTCGTCTGCTGGCCCTGGACCTGCCCGGTTGCGGTAAATCGGACAAACCGGAGCCGCACATCTCGGCGGAATTCTACCGCGACCTGTTGGGCACCCTGGTGCGCGAGCTTGGCCTGGAGCGGCCCTGGCTGGTGGGGCACTCCTTCGGCGGGCTGATCGCGCTGATGTATGCCGAGGTCCAGCCAGCGGAAGTCGCCGGACTGACCCTGGTCGACTCGGCCGGGTTCCACGACTATCCCCTAGCGGCCCAGATCGCCTTCGGGCAGGCTTTTTCGGTGGATGCCATTCTAAATACACCGCTGGCGGTGGCCCGGGATAATTACTACCGGACTACCATCCGGCAGGTTACACCGCTGGTGGAGGCCTTTATTGAAACCAGGATGAAACTACTGGAGAATAAGACGATCGAGTACCTTAATTTTGCCCGGACATTAAGGGCCAACCTGGAGCTGTTGTTTAGTAAGCACTACCTACAGGACCCTCCGCGTTTCGAATTCCCCATTCACCTGATACACGGGCGGCAGGACCAGCTGGTGCCACTGTCCGGGGCCATAACAGCTGAGTCGCTGTTTCCCCTTGCCCGGCTGGACATCCTGGAGGACTGCGGCCACTTTCCCTTTATTGAGTACAGCGAACGGTTCAATAGCCTGTTGCTGGAATTCCTGATGGAGCACATGGGGGTCAGCGCCGCATGACCCGCTATGCCAGGATCGCAGGTACCGGGCACTATGCCCCAAAGAAGGTAATGACCAACGCCGACTTTATCCCCTTGCTGGGCCAGGATGTGGACGAATTTGTGGGTGGGGTGCTGAATATTCACGAACGCCGGGTGTGCGCCGAGGACGAGAGCACGGCCGACTTGAGCGTCCAGGCGGCGCAACGGGCCCTCGAGGCGGCTGGCATCGCAGCAAGTGACCTGGACCTGATAATCATCGGCACCGATACGCCCGAGACCATATCGCCGGCCACGGCTTCAAAGGTGCAGCACCTGCTGGGGGCCGGGAAGGCCGGTACCTTCGATGTGAACTGCGCCTGCGCCGGGTTTGTAACCGGCGTGGACATTGGAGCCAAATATATCGCTACCGACGTGCGCTATGAAAATATATTGGTGGTGGGAGCCTACGCCATGACCAAGTTCCTGGACTTCAGCGACCTGTATACCGCTACTATATTCGCCGACGGGGCGGGGGCGGTGGTGCTGCAGGCGGCGGACGAGCCCGGCTTCTTGGGCTCCCGGTTGAAGGCCGACGGCCAATATCACGATTATATGGGCATCTATGCCGGGGGGACATATCACCCGATCACCAGGGAGCGTCTGGACGCCGGTGAGCATTACGTGCAGTTCGTCAAGAAATTCCCCGAGGACCTCAACTCCGGCAACTGGCCGCTACTGGCCCGGGAAGTGGTCGAGCAGGCCGGGCACCAGATTGCAGATATCGATTTTATTATTTTCACCCAGATCAATATCAATACCATCCGGGAGGTAATGGCCACACTGGACCTCCCTCTGGAGAAGACCCACTGGGTAATGGACCATTACGGCTACACCGGCTCGGCCTGCATACCCATGGTGCTGGACGAAGTGGTGCGTGTGGGCCGCATCAAGCCAGACGACCTGGTGGTAATGGTGGCCTCGGGGGGCGGCTATGCCATGGCGGCGGCAGCCTTCAGGTGGTGAAGGGTAAAACAGGAGGATCAGTATGATTGCTTGGGGCTTATTCTTTGTTTACGTGATCGGGACGGCTGTGCTGGCGTGGCTGGGGAGCCGCAAAACCAGTGCCTTCGAGAACTTCGCTATCGGCAACCGCCGGATGAGTCCCTGGGTCGTCGGCATTACCCTGGCGGCCACCATGACCAGTACGGCCACTTTCGTGATCAATCCCGGGATTGTGTATGCCTTTGGACTCTCGGCCATTATGGGCTACGGCATATCGGCCGGCCTGGGACTGATGTTGGGCATCGTGATCCTCTCCAAAGGTTTTCGCAGGATCGGTATCCAAAGCGCGGCCCTAACCGTACCACAGTGGATCGGCACGCGCTTCAACGATAAGCGTTTCACGGTCATTTACGCCGCCTTCAACCTGCTGCTGATCGCCATGGTGGTGCTGATCTCGTACGGGACCGCCCTTGTGATGGACGCCACCTTAGGCTTGGCCAACATCTTCCCCACCTACCATTTCGAAATCGCCCTGGCCTTCATTATCCTGTTCGTGTTCAGTTATATAACCTTCGGCGGCACATTCGCCCACGCCTATACCAATACTGTCCAGGGAGTGATCATGCTGGGTATTGCCTTGCTGCTGGTCTTCTCCGGCCTGCCCTATCTGAAGGCCGGATTACTGGCCACCCTGATGGCGGAAAGCCCCAATCTGGCCTCCGTAGTGAATCCCCAGAGTTTCCTTTTCCGCAACATATTCGAGGTGTTCATCGCCAACTTCCTGGTGGGGTTCGCCCTTTCCGTGCAGCCCCACTTCATCACCAAGTCGCTATACGTCCAGTCCGACCGGGACGTAAATCGCTACCTCACGGTAGCCGTGCTCATGGGGATGGTGTTCTCGCTGGTGTTGATGGTGGGCCTGTTCGCTCGGGCCAGGTTCGGAGCGGTCCATATGGCCCAGGTGGACCTGGTGGTGACCTATTACATCCTGGACTCATTTCCCTTATCATTAGCGGCCCTGGTGTCTATCGCCCTGCTGGCGGCCGGCATGTCCACCTTGGACGGCATCCTGGTGGCCCTATCCGCTATTTTCGCCAACGATTTCTACTTAGTGTTGGCCCGTAAACGGCTGGCGGGCCGCAGTACCGAGGAGCGCTACGCGATCGCCTTGAAGGTGGGGCGCTATGCCCTTTTGGGCCTGGCGGTACTGGCTTTCGTGCTGGGCTACCTGCAGCATCACTACAAGGAATTCTCGGTGGCGATTTTCGCCCAGACCTGGCTCTACGGCCTGTTTACGGCCACCTTCATCCCGTTGCTGTTCGGCATGTTTGTCAAGGATGTAAATAAATGGTGGGTTTTGACAGCCTCGCTGACCTCGTTCGGGGTGCACCTGGTATTCCGCTACGGAAAGCTAACTATCCTGACCGGTGCCGATTACTTGAATCCCGGCCTGACGGCCTCCTACGGCATCATCGTCAGTTTATTGATCATGGCGGTATACTACCTGCCGCGACTGAGGGAAAAGTTCGTGACCCGATGAAGCACCCGGCTACCATATTGTTCCGGCTTTCCATCGTCCTGTTAATAGGGCTGGGTGTTGAGACCCAGGCTCAGACAGCGGGGAAATTGGTGGGCCGGGTGGTGGACCAGACAGAGAGGGGCCCACTGGCCGGCGTGAATCTGATGCTGGAAGGCACCTACCTGGGGGCCGCCTCCGATATCGACGGCAATTACCTGATGCTGAACGTACCGCCCGGCAGCTATACCCTGGTGGCCACCATGATCGGCTACGCACGGCTACGAGTGGATCGGATTGAGATCACCAGCGGCCTGACCACCCGCCAGGACCTGAGTCTGCAGCAGGAGGTGCTGGCCGGCCAGGCGGTGACCATCCTGGCCACTCGCCCGCTGGTACAGAAGGACGTTACCAGCAGCACCCACTTCATCGGCGGCGAGCAGATCAGCGCCCTGCCGGCCACCGACTACCGCGACCTGCTGCTGACTCTGCCCGGTATCCTGCAGGACTCGAAGGGGCTGCACCTACGTGGGGGGCGGTCAGGAGAGGTATCGTTGCAGGTGGACGGCGTGCGCATCCAGGAGCCTAATTACGGTACCAGTTTCGCCGGCTATTCAGCCCTGACCATGAACAATGACGCTATTTCGCAGGCGGTGGTGCAGAGCGGCGGGTTTAACGCCGAGTTTGGCAACGCCCTCTCAGGGGTTGTGGATATCACATCGGTGGCCGGGGGAGACCGGTTCAGCGCCCTGGCGGAGTTGGAGAGCGAGCTGCCCTACGACCCGGGCCGTGCTATCCCCGGGGCCAAACGGGACAGTCGCTACTACGACGGCAATTGGCGCGACAGCACCCGTTACGACTACACCACTGGTTACCAGCGTCTGCGATTGGGCCTGTCCGGTCCCCTGCCCGGGGTGAGGCGGTTAGCCTATGCCCTTAACGCCCAGGCTACCCGGGCCGAGGACGGCTTCCCCTCCCGGGAGAACACCGAAAATGAATCCCGGGAAGAGGTGTATAACGTCAAACTGACCCTGGCCGCTACCTCCCGGCTGACCATCACCGGCAGCGGCATGCTGACCTGGCGCCGCTACCAGCTCTTTGATGTGCGCCGCAAGTTCATCCCCGAGACCAACCAGCTGCGGACCAGCCGCATCACCCACGGCTCTTTAGAGGTCCGGCACAGCCTGGGCCCCCAGACTTTTTACACGCTGCTGGCAGGCGGCTCGAGCACTTACTATAAGGCGGCTCAACCGGGTAAGTGGTGGGATATCACCCGGCCGGAGGAGTGGAACGTGCTCGATCCGGCCGACCCGGGCGATACCCTGAACCCAGTCGCCGTCAATATTGGGACCACTTACCTGCCGGGCACGCAGTACATTATTGAAGGCGATAACAACCTGTTTCGCGAGGAGCGGATCAGCACCCTGGTGGTCAAGGGGGCGCTGACTCACCAGGCCGGTCCGCACCACCAACTGCGAGGTGGCGCCGAGCTTAACTATTACGACCTGTTCTATCAGGCGGTGCTGGCCTATAAGGGCTTCCCGTTCACCTTCGCCCATGGGCTGGACAACGACCAACTGGGGCTGCCGGCGTTGAATCCCTGGATTCTGGGAGCGTTTATCCAGGATAAGATCGAGTTCAAGGGGCTGATCGTGAACCTGGGACTCAGGGCGGAAATCTTCGAGCCGGACGCCAGGTTGCCCTCGGACTGGCTACACCCCTACTTGGACGAGGGGATGGTGGGCCCCCCGTTCGCGGGCCAGGAAGATTGGTCTAACTGGAGGGGACCCGATCACGACATTCCACCAACCAACCCGGAGTACCCCTGGAAGCGGGCCGGCCGGAAGGTGATGCTTAGTCCCCGGGTAGGTGTGTCGCACCCCATCACCGACGTGAATGTACTGCACTACAGCTACGGCATATTTCACCAGGTCCCCGACTGGTACCTACTGTATCGCAACTACAATATGTCCTACGATATACTGGCCCTATATGGCAACCCCGACCTGCAGCCGGAGCAGACCACTTCCTTCGAGGTGGGACTACGCAGCGCTGTGGCCGGAGAGTGGGTGATCGACGTCACCGCCTTCTTCAAGGACATCTCCGATTTAGTGGAGACCACCGCCATCAATGACATAAACGACCCGGCCGTTCAGGCGGCGCTGGCGAAGGACTCCTCAGTGGTGGCGCTGCCCACCTGGTTCATCAATAAGAACCTGGCCTGGGGCACAGTCAAGGGTTTCGAACTGGTACTGCAACACCGCCAATCCAGCCGCCTTCCACTGAGTTTGAATCTGACCTATACCTACATGGTCGCCCGAGGCAAGACTTCGGACTACCACGACGGCTTCCTGCGCCAGTTCACCCGGGGGCAGCTGGACCCGGTGCAGCAGTACTACCTGGGCTGGGACCAGCGCCACACTCTGGTGCTGGGGTTGGGCTTCCGCCGAGCGAGGACCGTCGGCTTCAACCTGCTGTGGCGCTATGGTTCGGGCTATCCCTATACCGGTTTCCAGGAATCGATCCTCCCCGAGGAGAACAACAAACGACTGCCGGCCACTTCGATCGTGGACCTGAAGCTTAACCATGAGCTGCAATTGGGCCGCTACCGGTTGGTGCCTTACCTAACTATCACCAACCTTTTCGACAGCGTGAATATCTACAACTTTGATAACGGCGAGAACCGGCGGATCCCGGTAATCAACCACCTGCTGGACTACCCCGACGAATTCGAAGGTCCCCTGGATGACCCCATCATCTACGGTCCGCACCGGGAGATTCGCCTGGGCCTGAAGGTGCAGTTGTGAGGCGGGGCTGGTTCCCGCTGTGGCCGGTGGTCTGCCTGAGCGTGCTGGGTGGTGCCGAGCAGGCCGACATCCAAGTTGGGAAAGTGTGGGTTTCGCCGTCGGTTTCCAACTATGGTTACCTGGGCAATTTCGAGTATCCCGGTGGCAGCCTGGACCATTACATCATTGAGTATTCCGCCCTGTTGGCCTACAAAGTCGCCGGACAGCAGGTGGTGCTGTTTGGCGGCACCTTGGGGCAGAGTGAGTTGGACTACGGCTTCTTCCGGGCCGACGGCCGCCGGGAGGACTGGACCCGGTCCGGTGACGGGCGCTCGACCCTGATTCTGGGGGCCACCGCCGATCTATCGCAGTTGGCTGACCCCGGGCCCCAGCAACTCACCCACACCACCGTCATCCGGGCCTACGCCCACGAAAAGTACGACGATTTCCTGTTGCTGACCCACCAGTTCACCAATTTGGGTAATGATACGTTGAGAGATTTCACCTTCGGCTACCACCTGCCGGCGGACGTGGGGGCCGGCGGGGTCTCCACCCCCGAACTGGACGATTGGACCGCCCTGGACTCTGCCGACGGCCTGGCCTATATGTACGATGACGACGGGGATAACGGGCTGACTCCCTATTACGTGGGGCAGGCGCTGATGGAGGCGCCCGACCCGGCCGGGGGCCTGGGGAATGTGCAGTCCTGGACCGGTTTTTCATACTACCTGATGGTGGAGCCCATTGTGGGACCCGCGGATCTATTGGATCGTATGACCGGCGGGTTGTGGGAAGACAGTCCCAGCCCCGGCCCCTATAGCGTTATATCTACGGTGGGACCTTATACGCTCGACCCAGAGGCAAGCGTCATTTTCACAGTAGCGCTGGTCTACGGCGAAGGCCTTGATGGCTTAAGGGAAAATTTAAGTAATGCCCGAGCCCTTCGGGAGACCAACTGGATCATCCCGGCCGACGAGCAGCCGCCCCAGGTACCGCAGTTGGCCGAGCCACAAGTGTCGGGCCGACTGGTGAGACTGGAGTGGGACAGCCGGGCCGAGTCGGCCCCCGACTTTTTCCAGTACCTCCTTTACCGCAGCACCGAATCGGCGGTTGGGCCGTGGGAACTGCTGGACAGCACTATCACCAACTCGATCACCGACCTGGACGTACGGGTCGGTTTCCCCTATTTTTACACTGTCCGCAGCGAGGATAGCCAGGGCAACCGTTCCGGCCGCTGGGGGGCACTCTGCCGCACCCTAGACCCGGTGCGCCCGCTGAACGACTACAGCAGCACGGTGGGGAAGGTCAAGGTGGTACCCAATCCCTACCTGGGGGGCGCCGACTGGGAGCTGGAAGACTACGAGAGTTCTATATTTTTCACCCACCTGCCGATTAGCTGTACCATAACCATCTTCGCCCTGACCGGCGAGGAGGTGATTGCCCTGCCGCACAATCTATCCGGCGACCAGACCCCCGACGGTTCCGGCGACGAGCGTTGGGATCTGGTCTCAAGAAACCGCCAGACCATTGCCTCGGGGCTGTACCTATATCGGGTACAGACACCACAAGGGGAGTTTCAGACTGGGCAGTTTGTCATAATCAAGGGCGCCCGATGAGGGGCTCCCCGGTGACCCACTGCCGCTTCCGGGCCATGCTGGCGGTGGCCCTCTGGTTGAGCGCCGCCCCGCTGCCTGGGCAGGGTAGTTTCAATAAAGTGGGCACCGCCTCGCTGCTGTTTTTAAAGATACCGGTAGGGGCCCGGACGGTGGCCCTGGGCGGGGCTTCCAGCAGCAGCTATGGCAACGCCTATACCGTATTTGCCAACCCGGCCTCCATTGCCTTGGGTGGTGATAAGCGCCTGCTGGGGATGAGTTACACCCCCTGGCTGTTGGGCATCCACCACCAGGCCGCGGCCTACCAGCAACCGGTGGGCCGTAGCTCATTCCTTGCACTGCACGCCCTGAGCCTAGTGAGCGCTCAGATGGAGGTCACCACTACCAGGCAGCAGAACGGCACCGGCGACCTGTTCCGCTTCCAGGACCTGGCTCTGGGTGTTAGTCTGGCGCGGCGGTTCTCGGACAAACTGGCGATGGGCATCACCGGCAAATTACTTTACGAGTCGGCCTACTCCGCCCAGGCCTGGGGTTACGCGGTGGATATAGGTACCTGGTATTGGGTGGGCGCCCGGAACATGCGCTTGACCATGGCCCTGCGGAATTTTGGGCCTGAGATCAGCTACAGCGGTACCTATAGCGATACACACGTGAAGGGTAACCTGCGCCGTAGCGAAACCTATTCGTACGGCAGTTTTCCACTGCCGCTGTCTTTCGTGTTGGGTGTGGCCGGAAACCTGGTGCAAGCGCAGGGGTATACCCTGGATTTGGCTTTGGAAGCGTTGCACCCCAACGATTATCTGCCAAAACTGCATTTGGGGCTGCAGCTGCGGACCAAGAACAACAGCTGGTTGGCAATGGGTTACAAAGTAAATTATGAGCAGGAGTCCTTCACCGCCGGTTTTGGACTGGACATGGCCAGTTGGTCCTTCGGATACGGCTACCAGCCCATGGTGAACTTCAGCGATATTCACACCATTTCCATAGGATTAGGATTGGAATAGCATTAAGGAGACTGCAATGAAGCACCATTTAGGGAATTTGTGGACCGGTTTAACCGGCTTGATCCTGGTGGCCGGCGGCTGCGCTGACGATGGAGGAACTGAACGCACCCCGGTCGACCTGCTGATCGTGACCCCTTTCGAGATTACTATGAAGATCGATTCGAGCTTCCAGCTGGAGGCTGAGGCCCTGGATGTGGACAGCGAGCCGATTGTCGACGTGGAATTGGCCTGGACTACCACCGATGAGCAGGTGGCGCTGGTGAGCCAGACGGGACTGGTGACCGCCGCAGGCATGGGGGCGGCTTCCATCAGAGCCGCTGCCGACGAGGTGGAGAGCAACTTCTGCGATATCACCGTTTTAGGCGCACCGCAGACAATTGCGATCAGCCAGCCGGCCCAGGCTGTTACGGTGGGCGGAACGCAGGCGGTAAGCGCCAGGGTCTTCGATGGCCTGGGACAAGCGATCCCGGTGGAAGGGCTAGTTTGGACCGCGACCGATCAGACCAAAATCACCTTATCCCCAATAGTACCGGAGCCTACACTCGATCTCGACACCTGGACCGCCAATGTCACCGGTTTGGCGCAGGGCGTGACCAGCATTACCGCCGGCTATAGCGCTGTGGAAAGCGACCCGATCAACGTTTACGTGATGGCGCCGGTGTTCACTGAATCATTCAACGTAACCGATACCAGTGCCATCTCCCAGGGCCATTTCATTAGTGACGTCCTGTGGCAAGTGAACCATGACCTGGAAGGGGGCGAAAAGACCGGTAAGGCGACCATTGTCGATGATGGCGGCAACCGCGTATTGCGCATGACTGACCCCAGTACCGCCTATTTTACCAACCGGCAGCTGCTTTTGATGACCTACGGGCACACCGTCTATGATAGCGGGTTGGGCTGGCCGGACGTCACTGCTATGCTTACCGGCCAGAACTGGCGTTGCAAGTTCCGGATGAAAGGCATGGACGACCCAGCCCTCAACACTACTGCGGAGTCGCTGGTAATATTCACCCAGTATTACGAGGCCGGAGATAATCCGTACTACCTGGTGTTCGCCCCCGGCCGCAACCGGGTGAGCGCGTGGATCGGGGCCACCCCGGCACCCGGGGCCACCATCCCGGAGTGGGGCTCCATGCCCGAGATCCGGTACGATGTCTGGTTCAATGCGGTGGTAGAGGTCTTCGAGGGGACCATGCGGGCGGAAGTCTATACCGGGACTGAGCCCACCGGCCAGTGGGATTACACCTATATCATCCCCAACTATACCGAGCCGGATGAGTATATCCCCGGCTTGTGGCTGGGGGCTTTCCTGGTGGATACCTTGTACGTGGACAATATAGAATACTCAACTCCATGAATGACTTGGCCCTTATCGATTTACTCGTAAAGATCAGTACAGCCAGTGCCCACATATGAAGGTCCAGCCGGGTATTACCATAATGATCGTGTTAGCTTTGATGGCTACCGGATGTGAGGACGATGAGCCAGTACGCGAGCAGATCGACAAAATCGTGGTGAGTCCCGGAGAGATTACGGTGTGGATCGATTCGACCTACCAGCTGGCCGCCGAGGCTCACGACGAGAGCGGTGATATAATGTCCGCTGTGGAATTCACCTGGATCAGCGCCGACAGCCAGGTGGCTCGTGTCAGTCCGACGGGGCTGGTGACGGCGGTGAGGACGGGATTGACCACCATCGGGGCCCGAGCCGATGGCGTAGTAAGCAATGAATGCCAGGTGACCGTCAAGGAAGTGCTGCACCTGGCGGAAGCATTTCCGGCGGACTTTCCGGTCATCCGGGACCAATTGACCGGTAATCCCTTGAGCGGCTGGGGAGGGTCGGGAGAGGTGCAACGGCGGCCGGTGGTGTTCATTCACGGCAATGGGTCCAATGCCGGTAGCTGGATAACCTTCGGGGAATATCTGTTGTACCAAGGCTATGCTCCTTCGGAGCTGTGGGCCATCAGTTACCTCGACTTCCTGGGCGGTGGCTCCGCCAACGGCAATTTGGCTAACCTAGAGGATATCGATTTCTTCATCTCGGCGGTGATAACCTACACCGGCAGCGGACAGGTCGACCTGATCTGCCACTCCCTGGGTGTTACGGTGGGTCGCGCCTGGCTGAAGGCCTACGATACTTTTCCGCAGGTATCCCACTTCGTGGGCATCGCAGGGGCCAACCACGGGGTGGCCTTCTGCGCCGGCGACACGCTAAGCACGATCTGTAAGGAGCTGGGCCATCCCCAGTCGGAATTCCTCATCTGGCTGAACCAGCCGGACGAGACCCCCCACGACAGCCTGGTGCAATACCTGACCCTTTATGACGGCACCGGGGTGGACGTTTTCTTCCCGGCGCAGACGGTTATGTCCGATGGCAGTATGGCAGACCTGCGAGAATCACCACTGCTGGAGGGCGCGATCAATATCCAGCTGGCCGGATTCGGACACGGTGGATTTCTGACCAGTCCGGTGGCCATGGACACCATCATCAGTTTTTTAGCAACCGGTGATCAGTAATGGCGGTAGCCACAAGGTGGCATATAAGTGGAGTTGAATATCTTAAATAAATGCCTTAAATTATTATGTGGCCCAATGGCTCGGCTTTTCGCTGGATCATATAAGTGGCGACCGGAATGAAAATGGAGTCAAGGATGCTTCCGGAACTGGATATTCCACGAAGGTTTCTTAAAGCAGCAAAGGATTGAGGGCTGAACCGCCGGATCTCACAGTACTGCTTTTCACGATTCTCTAAATGAGTCTCGTTTGCTACAAACGCGAAGGTAGAATAGGAGTAAAAACGAATGAATCTAACCAAGTACCTCCTGCTTAGTCTGCTGTCATTATTGTTGGCGATGTTCAGTATCGCCTGTGATAATGGAGATGGCGATGACTGGGACGAGGATAATGTCACCAGCGCGGAAGCAGTCAGGGGTGGACTGCTCTATGATAAATGGTGGAAAGTCACCGGCACCACCGAGCCTTCCACCGACCAACCGCTATGGAGTACGCAGACCACTAACGGCCGTGATGGCGGTGACACCTGGCGCTGCAAAGAGTGCCATGGTTGGGACTATCAGGGCGCGGCCGGGGCTTACGGTTCGGGCAGCCATAAAACCGGCTTTGCGGGTGTCTGGCCGGCGCGGGCTGATGTTTCCGAAGACGTCTTCGACCAGATCAGTGATGGCACCAACCACGACTTCAGTTCGGTACTGGCAGATGCTGACCTATACGATCTGACCAAGTTCATCACCACTGAATTGATCGATGTGGGCACATACATCGATCTGGATACCAAGGCGGCCGACGGTAATCCCACACTTGGCATGGCCCTCTACGAGAGTACCGACGCCAGCACCGGCGGCCAATGCATCAGCTGCCACGGAGCCGACGGCGAGAACTACGACTTTGGTGGTTTGAGTGCCCTGGCAAACGGCAATCCCTGGGAGACCCTGCACAAGATCAGGTTCGGGCACCCGGGCAGTTCACCGGCCATGCCGTCTACCGTTACCAAGGGCATCGCGGACCCGGACGCAGTGGATATCCTGGCCTACGCTCAAACCGGCCTGGCACTCAATGGCGCCGGACTTATTGGAACCTGGGTGGCAAACGAGTCAACTGGTGATCTGGGCAATACAGGTGTGGGTAGCGGTTCACTGGCCGGGGCCGGCTGGAGCAACTACACCATGACAATGACCTTGGCGGGCACCTTCCTTATCTCCGGAAGCAATCCGTACGATGCTACCGGTGCAATCACCTACAGCGGGACCGTCACCATAGATCCCAGCGCCAGTCCGGAGGAGATCAACCTGACTATTACGGAAAGTAGTAATGAGTTCTTCTTCACCATCGCCGATTCACTACAACCGGCCCAACCGGGAATCTTCGAATTGAATGCGGCTGGAGATGAGCTGACCATCCAGTGGGGCGCCACGGCGTTCGGCATCCCCCGCCCGACGGCCTTTATGGTTGACTCTAATGGCGTCTATGACTCCGGTACGTTGGTGAAACAATAGACCATAAAGTCGAGGTAGCCCCCAGATTGGGGGCTACCTCGGCCCGGGATTGGATAAAGATCCTGAGGAGATTTTATTCAGTGGCCCTAAGATGGCGCGGCTGAAGTAAGGCGACGTTCAATCTAACGCCACTTTCCCGGATACGCTCCGGATACGCACAGAAATTTCACGACCGGCGGCTGCCTTCTTTTCGACCTGGCAACAGGAGTTCGATTCTCCTACGGGCTACCAACGATATCCCCGTCGAGAACCTCGGTTTTCGTCGGGGATTATATTTTTATGATCTGCGACTCTCAGCCCAAACAACCCCAGACAACCCCAAACAAATGTACTTCTTGCCGGATACGCATTAATCAATCGTTTGAGGGGATGGTGTACCCTAAGGTAACAGACTGATGGTACTATGGAAGTTTCTTTTCACCGCACAGAGATTTACTTCACGTACAATACCGGGCAACGGACTCATAATCCGTTGATGAACGACTCGCTTCCATAGATCGCGATGCCCTCGAAACAGACAACGCAGTCATCTGGTTAGTACAAAGTGGGCATAGTTATTCACCTGGTTTTTCATTCCTCCAATATGCCGCTCCCTTGTTGTGGGCTGTAAAACCTGCTTAAATCATATTCTGCCACAGTGACAGTCATCACCGATTTGGTCCCACTACGGTCCCACGGTTTGCTAAGGTATTGATAATCAGTGGCGTTCGTCGGGTTGATAGGCCGAAGAATTACGATTGACACTAGCACTTATCGTTGTCTTACACAATTCCAATCGAATACTCTGGGGAGGGATTGGAGGATCAGTCAGGACGGCCCGCTCGACCCTACAATATCTTCACCAATTAAGGTTTTCCCCGATTGATTTTTTCGTTCTGTCTTACCACCAATTAAGGTTTTCCCCGATTGATTTTTGCAAACGGTGCCTGTACCATTACAATTGACAGGGACCGTGCATCCATCAGAATGAGCATTATATGAACGTCCAGTGTAAGACCAAAGCCCAACTGATCCTTGGCCTCCAACAAGCCAGGACCCGAACGGACTGTACCCTAATCCTCCTCACGATTATATCCCTGGCGGGTTCTAGTACCGCCCGGGCTCAGGTGCCTGGCGATTTAGACAGCACCTTCAATAGCGTCGGCTTTGTGATCACACCCATCGGTACCAGTAATGATATAGCCAATGCCGTTGCTATCCAAGCGGACGGGAAAATCGTGGCAGGTGGATATTTAGTAATACCTCCCGATGTTCTTGAGGGTGTGGATATGGGTTTGGTGCGCTACAATATCGACGGTTCACTGGACAATAGCTTCGGGATCGGCGGCAAGGTGGTCTCTGATCTCGACTATGCCGATGAACAGATCAATTGGGTCGGTATCCAACCAGACGGCAAAATCGTGGTGGCTGGGGAAGTGTACAATTTTAACAACCTCAATAGGGATTTTCTGGTGGCCCGTTACCTTTCAGACGGCACCCTGGATTCGAGCTTCGCCACCAACGGCTGGGCGTTCACTCAAATCGGACCCGGTCATGAACAGGGTTTGGCGGGCGCCTTGCAGACCGATGGCAAGATTGTGGTCGTCGGCCTCTCAGTTGATGGTGGCGGTAGCCAATATTTTGCTACGGTCCGATATAACAGTGATGGCTCTGTGGACACCGCCTTCGGTACCGGGGGAAAAATATCCACGCCCATAGATGGGAATCAAGGTTTAGCCAATGCGGTTACCATACAAACGGACGGGAAAATCCTTGTGACGGGGAACCACGTCAATAGTGGTAAATCGGACCTGGCTGTGGTCCGCTTCAACACCGACGGCTCACTGGACAATGGATTCGGCACTAACGGGATCGTCAACATGGCCGGCGGGTCTTTCGGTGGGTTTCCCGAGGCTATCGCAGTCCAATCCAATGGGAAGATTATCCTGGGTGGGTATTACTACACCATAGCCAACTACACTGATACTGATTTTTTCGTCAAGCGGCTCAATAGCGACGGGACCGTGGATACCAGCTTCGGCACCGCTGGTGAAACGATCACAGTCATTGGCGCAAGTCACGATCGGGTATTTGCCATGGCACTTCAACCCACCGGGAAGATCGTGGTGGTAGGTGATTACATGGACCCGAATCCCCCATATTACTCAAATATCGCTTTTGTGCAGTATACCAGCGGCGGCAGTTTAGACACGACTTTTGGGGATAGCGGGATTGTTACCATGTCGGTTGGTCCCGGGAGTGATAGTCCAGTCGATGTAGGTCTCCAGTCAGACGGGAAGATTGTTTTAGCAGGGGATTCTTATAACGGTAGTAACAATGATTTTCTCGTTTTGCGCTACATTGGGGATCGGCCCCCGCTGGCAATAAATGACACTGCAGCTACGCCGGAGGATACTGCCCGGAGCGTCGTCCTGCTTGATAATGATTCCGATCCCGACAATGATCCCTTTGCCATATCCAGTGTAGGCCAGGGTGCCCAGGGTACGGTTGCAATTGATCCCGGCGATACCTCGGTGACCTATACTCCTGGCGCCGACTTCACTGGCGCCGACAGTTTCTCGTACGTGATCACCGACGGCATTCTCAATGACACGGCCACCGTATATATGACCGTCACCACCGTAAATGATCCTCCGGTGATTACCTCGGCCGACAGCGCTGATGCTATGGAGGATATGTATTTCGTCTACCGTGCGACGGCGGATGACCCGGACGGACCATCGCTCAGTTGGACTTTCGACCAGCTGCCTTCGTCGTGGCTGTCTGCTGCCGCGGACAGCGTGTATGGCACTCCTATTGAGGGGACTGCGGATACTTCCTTCCGGGTGATCGCGTTTGATGGTGAGTGGCGGGATACGCTGGTGGTGACCTTAACGGTGGCGCCCTACAACGATCCACCGGTAGCGGTGAATGATAATGTAACTACATCTGAAGATGTCCCGGTTACCGTATGGGTTGTCGAGAACGACAGTGATCCGGAAGGTATGCCGTTGACGTTGGGAGCGGGACTGGTGGCTCTACCCTTCCATGGCGAGGTGGTGATCGAAGCCGGGGACACGACTTTGACTTTCACGCCGGACAGCAACTACTTCGGTAACGATACCCTTAAGTATAGAATTAGTGATGGATATTTAAGCGATACCGCCACAGTATATATAACCGTAACCCCGGTGAATGACGTTCCGGCCCTCGCCGCCCCCGCCGATACGACCATTAATGAGGATGCCGGGGAGCAGATAGTGAATCTCACCGGTATCGGCGCCGGGGCGGCCAACGAGGACCAGTTTCTGGTCGTTACGGCCACCTCCAGCGATCCAGGCCTGATCCCGCATCCGGCTGTGACCTACACCAGTCCCAATACTTCGGGGTCGCTCGCTATTATCCCTGTAACCAACACAAGCGGCACTGTTACCATCACTGTCAAGGTGAAGGACGATGGTGGTACTGCCGATGGTGGTGTGGACTCCACCCTGACCAGTTTCACCGTCACGGTAAACTCGGTGAACGACGCCCCTACCATTGATGCCCTCAGCGACGCGACCATCAATGAGGATGCCAGTGAGCAGCTAGTGAGCCTATCCGGTATTGGCCCAGGAGCTGCCAATGAGAGCCAGGACTTGACCGTCACGGCCACTTCCAGCAATCCGGGCCTGGTCCCCCATCCAGCGGTAACCTACACCACTCCCGAGGCCACCGGTTCATTGAGCTACACGCCGGCGCCCGACGGTTATGGCACAGCCGTAATTATGGTGAAGGTGAAAGACGATGGCGGGACGGCCAATGGAGGCCTGGACACCTCCATAATTAGTTTCACCGTTACGGTAAGTCCGGAGAACGACGCTCCGGAGATTACCTCTACCGACAGTACTACTATCATGGAGCATGAGTATTACGTCTACCGTGCGACGGCGGATGATCCGGATGGACCATCGCTCAGTTGGACCTTCGATCAGTTGCCTTCCTGGGTGTTCTGGAACACCAACGCCGATAGCGTGTCTGGCACGCCGGATGAGGGGACGGCCGACACCTTGTTCCGGGTGATCGCGTTTGATGGTGAGTTGCGGGATACGCTGGTAGTAACCCTAAAAGTGGTGCCGGTAAGTAATCCGCCATTGGCCGCCAGTGATGCCGCTAGTACTCCTGAAGACACGGCGGTGACAATATTCGTGCTGGCCAACGACAGTGATCCGGAAGGGGCGCCGTTGACGTTGGATTCGGCCCTGGTGACTCCACCTCGCCATGGTGAGGCGCTGATCGACGCCGGGGACACGACCCTGACCTACACGCCGGCGAACGACTACTTCGGTGGTGATACCCTGGAGTACCGGGTCAGCGACGGATATCTGAGCGACACGGCCACGGTTTATGTCACGGTAACACCGGTTAATGACCCGCCGGCAATCACCTCTGTTGCCGCGGATACGGCCAGGGAGGATGAGTATTTCGTTTACCATGCGACGGCGGATGATCCGGATGGACCATCGCCATCCTGGATATTCTTGGCTCTTCCTGGCTGGGTGGAAGGTTTTGCCGCCGACAGTATGTTCGGCACTCCCGGTGAGGGCGCGGGAGATACCTCCTTTGTGGTGATCGCCGATGACGGGTTGGCCGCCGATACCTTGCAGGTGGTTGTGCTTGTGGTTCCGGTGAACGATCCACCGGTCGCGGTTAACGATATGGTGATCACTCCTGAGGACACTACTATCATCCTGGCGGTGCTGAAGAATGACTATGACGTGGATGGGGATACCCTGTCGATTGTGGCTGTCTCTGATCCCGCCAATGGCCGGATCCAAATGAATGGCGACAGCACGGTCACCTACCAGCCGGATACCGATTTTCACGGGCTAGACAGTTTGGTCTATATAGTAACGGATCGGAACGCTGCCTACAATACCGGCAAGGTCTACTTAATCGTCACACCGGTGAACGATGCCCCCGGGACTTTTGCCGTGGTAACCATCACTGGAGATTCTACTATCCAAATATCCAGTGAGATGTTAGCCGACAGCCTGGTCTTCCGCTGGACCCGTACCACTGATGTGGACGGTGACAGCGTATGGTATATCTTTGATCTGGACGACGGGTTGAGTCTGCTTGGTTTTGGTGAGGTAGCGGATACAATGATGAGTATTAGCCTTGATACCCTAATCAGCTGGATCCATCAGACCGGGCTAACGTCGATTTCCGGCACTTGGGACCTCTTCGCCACCGACGGGGAAGACACCACCTGGGTGGAGGGTGGACCATTTGAACTGACCGTGGATATTTCCACCCTAGACATCCGCGATCTAATGGGTATTCCTGAAGAATTCGCCCTCCACCAGAATTATCCTAACCCCTTTAATCCCGTTACCACCCTGCAGTATGACCTGCCCCACCAGGCGGAGGTGTGGTTCACTATCTACGACCTCCTGGGCAGGGAAGTGGCGAGGCTGGTAAATGGCTCCCAACAACCGGGATACTATCAGATCGTGTGGAATGGTAGAACTGCAAGTGGTCGTGAATTACCCTCCGGCATCTACATCGCCCGGTTGCATGCCACGCCAACCCCGCCAACGGCGGGGGTGACACCGGAGTACACCCGCAGTATCAAGATGGTGCTGCTAAAATAGTATCAAACGATACTCAAGGAATCATGAAGACGTTGTTTATCCCCTCGACTCGGACTATTTTCCTCACCCTTTGTCTTGCGACTAGTATTTCCAGCCAGACCCCGTCGGCGGGCATGTCCCAACGCCAGGCCATCCAGAACCGCACCGCTGAGGTAGCCCAGCGCCAGGGGCGGCAGAAAGAGGAAGCCGTGGCGTGGGCCCGGGCCAGGGGATTAGCCGTCCGCCAGGAGCTGCCTAATGGCGCCGTTATGGAACTCATGTCTGTTGAGAACAACTCACCGCGCTATTACATAACCAACAACCTTAACGCCGCCAAGACTGTTTCTACTGACAAGGTCTGGCCTTCGGGGGGTCTGGGACTGAGCCTTACCGGCTCCGGGCTGACCATTGGTGAGTGGGACGGCGGTGATGTGCTTACCACCCATGACGAACTGACCGGGCGGGTCACAGATGGCGATGGCACTGGCACCCGGCATTGGCACTCCACCCACGTGGCCGGCACTATCATGGCCACTGGTGTCATTGCGTCTGCTAAGGGTATGGCCTACCAGGCCAGCCTGAAAGCCTTCGAGTGGACATCCGACGTCACCGAAATGCGCACCGCCGCCAACGACTGGCTGACCATCTCGAACCATTCCTACGGCACTATCGCCGGCTGGTACTATGACGGTTCCGACTGGTGGTGGTACGGCAACAACAACAATACCGGGATTGACGGCACTGAAGACTGGCAGTTCGGGGCATACGACACGGAATCCCAGGACTGGGACCAGGCCGTCGTGGATTTCCCTTACTATCTTATCGTGGTTTCCGCCGGGAATGACCGGGACGACGACCCAGGCGCAGGGACAACGCATTTTGTATGGGACGGGTTTGACTGGGTCACATCAACTACTACGCGAGACCCCGATGGCCCATATGATTCCATACCACGGGGAGGCGGCACAGCCAAGAATACGCTGACGGTAGGGGCTGTGAATGATATTACGGGTGGATACAGCGATACCTCCGACGTAGTGATGAGCACTTTCAGTTCCTGGGGGCCTATGGATGATGGACGCATCAAGCCCGATATCGTGGCCAACGGGGTCAGCCTAACATCAGCATACGATGATGGGACAGCCGCCACAAACTTATATGCCAGCGCCAGCGGTACTTCCATGGCGGCGCCTAGCACCACCGGCTCCCTGGCCCTCTTGCAGCAGCATTACCAGGATACGCACGCCGGGGCCGATATCAAGGCGGCGGCCCTCAAAGCCCTGGTAATCCATACCGCTGACGAAGCCGGCGTCAACGACGGCCCCGATTATCAATTCGGTTGGGGATTGCTCAACACCGCCAGCGCCGCCCAACTCATTTCGGATACCCAGACGAATCCGTTTACCCTCCAGGATTCAACCATTCTTGCCGGGGGCGCTGATACCATTAGCTATAATATATCCGTCGGCACCGGTCCATTGCGGGTCACAGTTGTCTGGACCGACCCGGCGGGAACACCCCTGGGTGCTGTTTTAAACAACACAACTCCAATGCTGGTGAACGACCTGGATCTGCGGGTTACCAGAGATAGTGACGGCACCCTCTATTACCCCTGGAAACTCGATGTGGCCAATCCCTCAAATGTCGCCACTACCGGCGATAACATCGTAGACAACGTGGAACAGGTGCACATCGCCTCACCTGAGAGCGGGGACTATACCGTTACTGTCAGCCATAAGGGAACACTGGCATCGGCCCAGGATTTTTCCATAGTCATAACGGTTGGCAACTATGCGCCTACCATCTCGGACATCGCCGATACTTTCACCAATGTGAACGAGACCACGTCCGCCATCGCCTTTACGGTGGATGACGTGGAGACCGACGTCGATAGTCTGGCCGTCACGGGCAGTTCTTCCAACACCACCCTGGTACCCGACAGCAGCATTGTTTTTGGCGGCAGCGGCACTGACCTTACCGTCACGATAATCCCGGCGGCTGAAGAATTCGGCACTACCACTATCACGATTTTCGTCAGTGATGGCACCGATACAACCAGGGCCAGCTTTTTGTTGACGGTAAACGTTTCGCCGGTAGCAGTCGATGACGCAATAACCACGGCGGAGGATACAGCCGCGACAGTATTCGTGCTGGCCAATGATCTGGACCCCGATAGCCTGTCCCTTACCGTTGAAAGCATCGTGGAGCAAGCTCGCCACGGTGAGGTGGTGATCGACGCCGGGGACACGACTCTGACTTATACGCCGGTGAGCGACTACTTCGGCGGTGATACCCTGGAGTACCGGGTCAGCGATGGATATTCAAGCGATACGGCCGTGGTTTATGTCACGGTGAGTCCGGTGAATGACCCGCCGGCGATTACGTCTGCTGCTGCGGATACGGCCAGGGAGGATGAGTATTTCGTCTACCATGCGACAACCAGTGACCCGGATGGACCATCGCTCAGTTGGACCTTCGATCAGCTGCCTTCCTGGCTGTTTTGGAACACCGGCGCTGATACCGTATTCGGCATACCTGCCGATGGGATAAACGATACCCTGTTTCGGATGATTTCGTTTGATGGCGAGCTGCGGGATACACTGGTGGTAACCCTGAAAGTGATACCGGTAAACGACGCACCGAGTGTTTTCGCACTGCTCGTTCCTGCTGATGGAGACACGGCAACAATCGCCAACGACTCTCTGTACTTCGCCTGGGAGTCCGCCGCCGATGTGGATAGCGATAACTTGACCTACACTTTTTACCTATTTGGTCCGGGATTAGATACGAGCCTATCGGGGCTCGACACCTCGTTCTCATTCACCGGTGTGGATAGACTGACTCCTGAATCGATCTATACCTGGTATGTTGATGTTAATGACGGGACGGACACTACAGAGTGTTCACTACGGTTCCAGTTCAGTATGCCTATTAGTTTGGGAATCAATCCCGCCAGCTTGATCCCGGGAGAATTCACTCTTCACCAGAACTATCCCAATCCCTTTAATCCCGCTACCACTATTCGGTTCGGCTTGCCCGAGGCCGCGGATATCAAGTTCATAGTATACGATCTTTTAGGCCGGGAGGTAGATCGCCTGGTGGATCAGCGCCTGGAGCCTGGCTACTACAAGGTAGCCTGGCAAGGCAGGGATGCCGGCGGTCACAGCATGCCTTCCGGGATTTATATTGCTCTTTTGGCAACTCCCAAGTACACCAAGAGCATCAAGCTGCTGCTGTTGAAATAGACCGATAAGCAGATTAAGGACATTTCTGCGGATACGGGTTGGATACGGATTTTTATTTATCGTCGTATCTGCAGAGAACCACCAGTCCGTTGATCAAGACTGATTTTAACAATGGGGTATCACCAAGATTTACGGCTTTTTCGAGTGATTTCCATCCCTTACTTTCCTGCCACTGTTTACGTACCCTACACTTTTCGGTAGTGAGGCCAGGGTAAGGAGTGTTTGGGTAACGATGCAATACGGGTGCAACGAACTATCCTCCCGGAGCCGGCGGGATTCAGTTCATATACCTCCCGTCGTGAAATACAAAAGGGCAGGAAAACGGGGCAGGGATTTGGCCTATGGTGACCAGTGGTGACCAATCGGTGGATGCAGTGCGGGCATGTTTCAATACACTCCAACGAGCGATCTCGCCACCTGCGCAGTAAATTGGAAATAAGTTTAAAGTTCAATTTTAACTTGCTGTTCAATATTAACTTAATTCGAATACCACGGGCTCTTCTTTAAGAAGACTCCCGTGCACCATTTCACGAAGGTAACACACAGTGCCATTGAGGCATCGGTCATTTTGCCGTCCGACTTCTCTGTGGTGCTTCCACGACAGGAAGCCACCACACCTGCAAGCCCCTCGACTTCATGACGAGTGCCTGAGGGTACTAGCACCTGCACCATGAAATGCCCTAAGTGTAAACACGACAATCCACCCGATGCTTCGTTCTGTATGAAGTGCGGGATTCCCCTTTCGAGCAAGTGCCCAAAGTGCAGGGCAGAAAACCCGGAGGGGGCTGGTTTCTGCATGAAATGCGGCACGAAGATGGGCGAAGCCGGTCCTACCAGCCTGCAAGAGCAGTTTGACGCCATGCAGGAGAATCTTCCTTCGTCAATGATGGAAAAACTGTCCATCACTACCGATGGCGAGAACCGCATTGTTACGGTCCTTCTGGCAGACATGTCGAGTTCAGTGGAAGCCACCCGCGATTTGGACCCTGAAGATGCGGCGGCTCTGGTGAGCAAGCTGCTGAAGACAATGATCGATGTGCTCACCAAGTACGAATGCCGGATCGACAACATCGTCGGCGATGAGGTGGTTGCAGTGTTTGGCGCGCCGAAAATGCACGAGGACGATCCTGAAAGGGCGATACTGGCAGGATTAGAGCTCATAGAGGAAGTTCAGAAAAGCGATTTGAACGCGAGTGTCGGCATTAACACGGGTGAAGCGTTCTTCGGCGAAATTGGCTCCCAGGAACATCAGAAACGAACAGTCTATGGAACAGTGATCAACCTAGCTGCACGGCTCCAGGCACAAGCGGAAGCGGGGCAGGTATTCGTTGGCGAAACAACCTACCGGCATGCGCGACGCTCCTTCGAGTTTGAGCCGCTATCCCTGAAGGTCAAGGGATTCGATGAGCCCGTTGCGGCCTACAGGGTCATACGCCCACGTCCCCGGATGGAAAAGGTGCGAGGAATCGAAGGCTTGCGCGCACAGATGATCGGGCGGGAAGACGAGCTGCATATTTTAAGAGATGCCCTTTCAGAAACACGCAAAGGTAAGGGACAAATGGTGTCGGTCATCGGGGAGGCTGGGTTAGGCAAGTCCAGGCTCCTGGCTGAGCTGAAAGGGAAAGGCATCGATGAGCTTGAGGGGAATACCGTACCGTTATGGTTGGAGGGAAGATGCCTGGAGCTTGGCATGGCAGCCAGCTACTGGCCGTTCATAGATATCTTTCGGGAGCATTTCGGATGGAAACCTCAGGATGCGGACAGCGTGCGTGCAGAAAACATCGTGAGCACACTCCAGGAGATGGTAGACAGAGGTGATCTAACCGACGAGCGACGAGAAGAGATGGGACCGCTTCTAGGAAACCTGCTGTCGGTCAAGTTCGCTACTGAGTGGGATCAGGTGCTGCAGAGCGCTGATCCGGAGCAAATGAAGAACCGCATTTTCATGGCAATACGCGATTTCTTTTTAGCCCTTGCCAAACGAACGCCAGTGGTGCTGGTTCTCGAGGACCTGCACTGGGCGGATTCTCTCTCCCTTGATTTGATCTCGTTGCTGATGGAAACACTCACCCTGGCACCGTTGCTATTAGTTTGTATTTACCGGCCTGAAAGAGAGCACAAATGCTGGCGTCTGGCGACAATCGCACAGAGGAAGTGCTCGGAGCGATACGCTGAAATCAACCTTCACGAGCTTAGCAAACTGGATAGCAGGAGATTGGTGGATGCGCTTCTAACGATAAGCAATTTACCGGAGTCTGTGAGGGAGATGATTCTGGAGAAAACACAGGGCAATCCGTTCTTTGTGGAAGAGGTGATACGGTCGTTGATGGATACGGGGATGGTATACCAGGAGGGCGACGAATGGCGCGCGAGTGAGGATATCGAGTCCGTGAAGCTTCCTGAGAGCATACAAAGCATTTTGCTGAGTCGCATCGACCGCCTGGAGGAGCAGCTGAAGCATGTGTTGCAGAGCGCATCGGTAATTGGGAAGCTTTTTCGTAGGAGACTACTGGAGTACACCACCAAAAAGGAAGCGGAGCTGGAGAGCGACTTATGGAAGCTCGAAGATTTGGCGTTCATCTATCAGGAACGCGCCATCCCGGAGGAAGAATATTCCTTCAAGCACGTGCTGACGCAGGAGACAGTATATCAAAACATCCTGAGGCGTCACCGGCAGCGATTCCATCACGAGGTCGCCCAAGCCATGGAGGTGCTCTATCAAAACAGCATCGACGAATACTACGAACAGTTGGCTTATCATTGGGAGAACGCGGATGACATCGAGAAAGCGGTGGAATACCTTAGCAAGGCCGGTGCCCGGGCTCTGGCTAACTATGCGAATGAGGATGCGGTAACACATTTTCAACGGGCGCTCGATCTGACCGGGGACCGGCGAGACACTACCAGGGCGGAGATTGTCTTCGGCCTGTTTCGTGCTCAGGCTGGTGCTTTCGATTCTCCCAACGAAAGTCTCCTGGAGCCGTTGCAAGAAGCGTTCGATATATTCGTCGACGTCGGTGACACAGAACGAGCAATCACTGTCGCGGAGTTCCCCTTTTTCCTCGGATCTGCTGCTAGAGGTATCTCCACCATCGGAGAACGGGCTCTTGAGTTGGTACCGCCCGATTCTCTCCAGGCGGGCAGAGTGCTGGCCACATACGGCTTCAACCGGTATATCGAAACCGGAGACCACAGTTTGGCCCAGGAGTTTTTCGATCGTGCTCTGGCTATTGCGCGCCGCGAAGAGGACCGGACTCTTGAGACGCGCGTGCTTGTCAATAACCTAGATACAGATTTACGAGACGGCCAATTTGAGGCTGGCCTGACAAAAGCTAAGCGTGCCGTCGACCTGGCAAAAAGCGTACACGATCTTCCAAGCGAAGCGCGTACAAGTACCTACGCAACGTATCTGGCATTGTGGCTGGGTGATCCGGAGGCCGCCGTCATGTATGCCCACCGGGGACTGCAGGCCGCCGAGGAGCTGCAGAACAGGTTCCGGCTGTTTATGTCGCTTCACGCGAACCTGGCCTTGTGTCTTCGGGAGGGCAGCTGGCAGGACGGCCGTGCATTTGCAGAACGGGGACTTTCCCTCTCTTCTTCTCCGTCATTCACCATGATCTACATCGACTGGGCAGTCCTGGAGTACCAGGTCGGCGACTTCGAAAAGGGCGCTGAGCTCGTTGAGCGCAGCATTAACGGCCTGCGACTGAGCAAACCGGGACCCGGTTATCGATATGCGCTTGTGGCAGCGGGCATACCGCTGATTGCCAGGATATCAGGTGACACAAGCAGACTTGATCGTGCGCAGGAGATCGCAGAAACAGTTGTATCGGACAGCACTTCAGCACACTTTTTTCAGCAAACTGCAAGGATGGGATTGGGACTCATCGCTGTTCTGAAAGGCGATGTGGCAGTCGCGTCCGAGGTGTATACGGCGTTGCTGCCCTTGAGCGGGAAGTTTATTGGCTGGCAAATAACATCTGATCACTTGCTCGGGCTGCTGGCCGGGACCATGAAACAGGATGATACCTCTATCGACCACTTCCAGAAAACTCTCGAGAGTTGCCGGGCAACTCACCAACGCCCCGAGCTGGCCTGGGTTTGCTGTGATTATGCGGACGTCCTGCTGGAACGGAATCAGCCTGGCGACCGGGATATGGCAAAGGCCCTGCTCGACGAGGGGCTTTTAATCGCCAACGAGCTGGGCATGCGCCCACTAAAGGAACGGATCGCATCTAAAATGAAACGGGCGCAACCGGATTAGTCATGGAGTTTCGCTGTGTGCATTGAATGGCTTGGTCAACCTGACTGTCACCAGCTTTCTCGAACAGGCGGTAAGGCGTCGCAGCTTAGCCGGTTGGCGGCGGACTACCGCATTCCGCTGGGATACTGTGTGACCGCGACGGCATTCGAGCGATGGAACAGCTCTGCAGAGCAGGCTCGAGGCTTACCTGCGGAGCTTCGTGCTGCGCTCCTGGCTGCCTATGCAGAACTGGGTGATCTCTGCGGCGGGGCCGAACTGCCCGTTGCGGTTCGTTCCTCATCGGTGATTGAGGATGGCCCGAATTTCTCCTTCGCCGGCCTGTATGAAACCGTCCTCAACGTAATCGGCGGTGAAAGGCTTGTGGAGGCCGTAATGAGTTGTTGGGCTTCCGCACGATCCGAGCGCGTTCGGGCATATACAACCCATAATAATCTTTCTGCCAGTGCTGGGATGGCGGTGCTGGTACAGGAGTTAGTAGCCGGCGATGTGGCCGCAGTGGTCTTTAGCATGAATCCCATCACCGGCGACGCCGACGAGGTGGTGATCAACGCCAACTGGGGTCTAGGAGCCAGCATCGTCAACGGGACGGTAGACCCCGACTGCTACATCGTGCGCAAGTCCGACTTCGACATCATGAAGAAGACCGTGGCCGAGAAGCGACTGATGACCGTTCCACTCCGGGGTGGAGGAATTGACGAGGTTGAAGTCCAAGAGTCACGGCGTAACAGCACTGCTCTCCGGGACGACCAGATCAAGGAAGTAGCCAGACTGGCGGTGAATCTGGAGAAATCTATCGGCAGGCCCATAGAGATTGAAGCCACCTACAGAAATGAAAAACTTAATCTCCTGCAATGCAGGCCAATTACCGCAATCAGGCAAGAGACCCGTTTCGCAGGACAATAACAAAAAAGGAGTTAGGAAATGTCAGATTCAAGCACATCCAGCCCGGTAAAGCCAACGGTAATTCCGATCCCGCCGGACTTTCCGGTCACATGGGAAAATCCGCAGGAAGAGCAACTCACCTGGCAGCGGAATCCTGTTCATTTCCCCAAGCCCATAACCCCGATGACGTTTACAGTTGCGATTCATTCGGGGATAAATGAGCCGATGGAGGATTACGAGTTGCCCGTTCGGTTTCGAGCGCGCCGGATCAACTCCTACTATTACTCGGCCATGTTACCGGTGGTGGCACTGGAGGAGATGGCAGCTCAGGGAGAGATCGCCGGGAAGAATATCGGTGCCGCAATGGGCAGGCTTGCTGAAATGTGGTCGCAGGAGGCGGTTCCCGAACTAAAGAGTCTGCTCGACGACTGGAAGGCCTACGATCTGAAAAAGGCAGGCTCGAATGAGCTGCTCGATCACTTCGATGTCACCATCACGCGTATGAAACGTATGTACGAAATTCATCACAGGTTTACCTTCCCATGGCTGGTTGCGCAGAGCATGTTCGAAGATGCGCATCGCGAGTTATTTCCGGACGTTGATCCCCTCGAAACCTACAAAATGCTCGGTGGATTTCCGAACAAGTCGGTGGAAAAGGAGCAGGCTCTGTGGGATCTGAGCAGAAAAATCATGGCTTCCGGGACAGTGCGCGAAGTGTTCGAAAAAACAGCCGCGGAAGAGGTGCTGCAAAAGCTTGGAACAACTGCTGAAGGTAAATCATTCCTGGGCGAGGTTAATGAGTATCTCGAAGAGTGGGGTCAGGGAATCTGCCATTTCTACGAGATATCGAAGCCGAGCTGGATCGAAAATCCCACACCGGTCATCCAACTCATTAAGGATTACCTGATAACTCCAGATCGGGATGTGAGAGCGGAGAGAGAGGCGGTGGTTGCGACGCGTGAGAAAGCAGTCTCGGATGCGCGCGAGCGTTTGCAGGGACGTTCAGAAGAGGACGTTGGAAGATTCGAGTTCCTGCTGAAGGCGGCCCAGGAGGCAGCCGTTATTTCCGAGGATCACAACTTCTATATTGACTATGGCGGTTTATATCAGGTTCGCCGCGTGCTTTTGGAGATCGGGGAGCGTTTAACCCAGGCAGGTACTATCGAGGGGCCGGCCGATGTATTCTACCTGGAACCGGATGAACTGCGGGAAGCGATGCGCTCACCCGGGAAGCTGGATGCAAAGGGTATTATCGCGGGCGTTAAAGCGGAAATGGAGCACTTCCGTAAAATCCAACCTCCCGTGGCTGTGGGTACCGACTACGGTCCGCCTCCCGATGATCCCGTGTCAAAGGCCATGGGAAGGCTCTTCAGCGTGCCACCGGACAATCCTGAAGGGAGCGATGTCATAAAAGGCAACGCCGGCTCTTCCGGGAAAGCCCGTGGAACGGCGAGGGTGATACTCTCGCTGGCAGAGGCGGATAAGCTGCATAAAGGCGACGTGCTGGTAGCTCACACGACACTTCCGCCCTGGACGCAGCTGTTCGCCAAGGCAGCCGCTGTCGTAACCGATGTCGGGGGTGTTTTAAGCCACTCAGCGGTGGTAGCCCGTGAGTACGGTATTCCCGCGGTGGTGAGTACCGGCGTTGGGACAGTGCGCATCAAAGACGGACAGATGGTCGAAGTCGACGGGAGCGCTGGAACCGTTCGTATTATCGGTTGACCGTACAGCCACCGGTAGGTACGCGCCCAAATAAAAGGGTATCGAAGCCCTAAGGATTGGCGGTTATGTTCACAAAGCGCCTATCAGTTTTGTGAACCAAGTAGAGGAAAGGGAATGTGGGATTGTTGCGTGAACTAGTGGCCGTGCGTAATCGGAGCGATGGACTTGTTCTTCAATGGCATGCCGGCACCTCACCTGTTGAATGCTTAATCTACAAAGGTCAATCGACTGACAGCATCGATCGTACGAAGCCGATCGCTAAGACGACCAACAACTCCGCTATCCTACCGAATCTCGATCCGTTGGTCCGCCACTACTTCGAGGTTGTTCCAAAAGGGGAAACAGGACAGATAGTCGCCGAGCGCCATCTTAGGTTTCAAGGTATTCGCAACTTCCGTGACCTTGGTGGATATGAGACGACTGATGGACGAACAGTCAGATGGGGTTTGCTTTATCGCTCGGGTAATCTTTCGCAGGCTACTGATGCGGACCTGGCCTATCTTTCCAGCCTAAGACTTAAGTTCGTGTTTGACTTTCGTATGCCTTCTGAGAATCGACTGCGATCGAGAGAGTATACGACTGCACTTGGCGTGCAGGTGTTTAAGCTGCCAATGCTCAGCGATAGAATCACGCAGATGTTTGAGTCTGCTATGATATCCAGTCCCGGTGAGCAGCATAGGATCGATGCTGAGGAGCTGCTCATTGAGTTATATCGTTCCTTTGTTACCGATTCTATGTCACAGTGTAGCGAGATAATTCAGACGATTTCTGATCCTGTCAACCTACCCACTTTATATCATTGCAGCCAGGGGAAGGATCGGACGGGTTTTGTGTCGGCCATTACGCTTCTCGCCCTGGGGGTTTCAAGAAAAACGGTCTTCAACGACTTTATGCTCTCAAGCCAGTACATCACACCGGATGACGAAGGACAGATTCTTTCCTTCATAGATCCTGCCGTTAAACAGTCACTTCTCAAGACACGACGGGAGCACCTTGAAGCTGCCTTTGAGACTATAGACAAGCGGTACGGATCCGTGGATATGTACCTATGCGAAGGTTTGGGTCTCAACGAAAAAAGTTTGGAAAAATTACGCGCCGCCTTACTCGAGTAAGGGCCCCGATTACGAAAAAACTGGTTGGGTTACAGCGGTAACGGGTTGGGCGAACTGTTAGTTAGGCGAAAGGGGGAATCGCGATGAAAGTGCTTATCGTTTATTGGCATCCGGAACCCCGGAGTTTTAACAGTGCGATGTTTCATACGGCTTGTGATACGCTCGCAGATGCAGGGAATGAGGTAAGAGTTTCAGACCTACACGATATGCGTTTTGATCCGGTTTCCAGCCGAAAGAACTTTAAAACTGTCAAAGATCCAAACTATCTTAAGTTGCAACTCGAAGAGATGTATGCCACTGAATTGAATGGTTTTTCGGCAGATCTCGATTCTGAAATGGGGAAGATCGAGTGGTGTGACCTGATGATTTGGCAATTTCCGCTGTGGGGTTTTGGCATGCCGGCAGTTCTCAAAGGGTGGGTTGACCGCGTGTTTGCTCGGGGGCGCATGTACGGTAGTGGCCGGAGATACGAAACAGGAGTATTTCGCGGAAAGCGGGCGCTGCTATCGCTGACAACTGGTGGTCAGGAAGAAACCTATCGTAAAGATGGAGCCAATGGCGATATCAATGCAATCTTACGCCCAATTCACAGAGGCAATTTGCAGTTTTTCGGATTTGATGTGTTGGCACCGCAGATTGTATATGCCCCTGCTCGCATGACACATGAGCAGAGAGCACAACAATTGGCCAACTACGCCGCACGACTAAAGCGCATTAGTGAAGAATCTCCCTTTGATGTTGGCATCTATTGATTCTAGCCCTTCCATACCCAGCTGGACTGATTAGAACTTAATCTAAGAGAGACCTCCAGGCTTCATAAGGTGTTTTACCATCAAGATAGTGCTGCTGAAATAAGGCCAACTAACAGCACAAAGACATTTCTGCGGATACGGGTTGGATACGGATTTTTATTTATCGTCGTATCCACGAAGAACTCATAATCCGTTGGTTGGGGGTTCGACTCCCTCCGGGCCCACATTCTCCAAATAGTCTCCAATGAGAACTCCCTGAACCCCGCCCTCGGCGGGGCAGTGAATGGGGTGGGTTTACTCCTCAGCCTTAGCCTTTCCCCAAAAAACCATTGGCATTTAGTTCATACGTTAATAATATAGGTGCGTACTATTCCATGAGCCGCTAAAAGCATGACAGACCTGGAACAGAGCACCGGTTTCCTGGTGGTCAGGACCGCCAGAAGTATGAAGCGGGCCCTGGACAGCCGGCTGGGCCCCATCGGGATGACCGCCGCCCAACACGTGATCATCAGCACCTTGGCCCACGAGGACGGCCTGTCGCTTTCCCAGGTGGGCAAGCGGGCCTACCTGGACAAGCCGGCCATCACCGGCCTGGCCGACCGCCTGGAAAAGGACGGCCTGGTCGAGCGCCGCCGCAGCACAAATGACCGCCGCGTGGTCCAGTTGCACCTGACAGCCAAGGGGCGCAACCTGCTCCAGGAAATGGACCGCATCGCCACTGAAGTGGATCGGGAACTGGTGGGTATTCTGTCCGGGGTGGAGCTGCGCCGCTTGCGCGAGCTGGTCACCCGCCTGTGGGTCCACTCCAACGGGGAGCCGCGATGACAGTTAGTAACCTGGAGCAGGCCCTGGAGACCGCCCGCGAGCTGTTCGCCGACTTGTCCTTCGAGTATGCCCGGCGCTGGAAGGATGCCGATCCAGGCCGGCGGGTGATCGGCTACCTGCCCATCTACGTCCCCCGGGAGATCGTCCAGGCCCTGGGCATGCTGCCGGTGGGGATCTTCGGCGCCGGGGCTCGCTTGCCGGTGGTGCACGGCGATGCCTTTTTCCAGTCCTACATCTGCCACCTGCCGCGCACCGTGGTGGAACTGGTTATGGGCGGCCATTTGGACAATTTCGACGGTTTCCTGTTTCCCGCCATCTGCGACGTGATCCGTAACCTGTCGGGCGTTTTCAGGCTCAATTTCAAAGATAAATTTGTCCGTTACCTGGACTTTCCCCAGAACTTTATGCCCCCAGTCGGCGGGGCCTTTTATCGCCGGGAACTGGAGCGGTTGGCCGATGACCTGGGCCGCCTCAATGGCCGCAGCTTGGACACTGCCGAACTCAACCGGTCCATTGAGCTCTACAATCGCAATCGCCGGCTGGTGGCGGCCCTGGCCGATTTCCGCACCGAATTTCCCCATAAGGTCAGCGCGGCGGACTACTACCTGCTGCTGCGGGCCGGCTACGTGATGGCGGTTGAGGAGCACAACCAGTTCCTCACTGATGTGCTGCAATGGTTGCAGGCCCTCCAGGCCGAGCCGGAGGACAAAATCCGGGTGGTGGTCTCCGGCGCCTTTTGCGAGCAGCCGCCGCTGGGACTGATCAAGAGCATCGAGAACGCCGGCTGCTACATTGTCGATGACGATTTTCAAATGGGCCTCCGCTGGATTCAGGGGGATATCCCCGCCGATAGCGACGATCCCCTGGGTGCCCTGGTGGACGCCTATCTGTGCCGTAGCGTACCCTCCGCCGCGGTATTCTCAGTTAACGGCGAGAAAGCTGCCGCCCTGGCGACCGCGGTCCGGGAGCGGCGGGCCGACGGGGTGATCTTCTGCGCCCCCAGCTTCTGCGATCCGGCCCTGTTGGACCGCCCCCAGTTGGAGCAGGTTCTGGACCGGGAGGAAATCCGCCACTTCAACTTCCAGTACCACGAGAACCTGGGCCAGTTCCAGGTGATTAAGGAGCAGGCCGGCACCTTCGCCGACACGATAAAATTGTGGGAATGACAGTCCAGAAAGAGCAGAGCATGCTCCGGCAGAAACAGATGCTGGCGGATCATTTCGAGGCACTCTCCCAGGCCAGGGAAACCGGCCGGAAGGTGGTCTATACCTTCGTGCCCGGCAACTTGACCGAGCTGATATATACCTTCGACATGCTACCCATGTATCCCGAGATCAACGCGCTCCAGTCGGGCATGCGCCAGCGCTCCCGCGACTTCATCCGGGGCGCGGAGGAAACGGGTTACCCGGAGGACGTCTGCTCATACGTGAAATGCGACATAGGCATGATGTTGCAGGGCAATGTGGGTCCCACCGGCCAGGTGCTGCCGCCGCCAGACCTGTTGCTGCTGAGCTACACCGGCTGCTTCGTCTTCATGAAGTGGTTCGAGAACCTCAAGCAGCTGTATCCCGACGCCGAAATCGCCATGCTGCACATCCCGTACCAGGGGGATGGCTCTATTGATCCGGGGGCGGTGCAGTATATCGTCGACCAGTTGGAACGCGAGGTGATCCCCAAGTGCGAACGGGTGTCGGGGAAGAAGTTCGACCCGGACGAGTTGGCGGCCCGGCTGGACCTTTCCGGCCAGGCGGAGCAGCTGCTGAGCGAGGTCTTCGACTCGGCCCGCCACACCCCTTCGCCCATCGACGCTTACTTCGGCGGCGTCTACTACGTGGGACCCATCTTCACCGCCTTTCGCGGCAGCCGGGAGTGCGTCGGGTATTACCGGGAACTGTTGGACGAGGTGAACGCTCGGGTGGCCGCCGGGCAGGGGCCGGTTACGCCCGAGGGGCCCATGGAGCGGGAAAATTTCCGCCTGGTGATCGAAGGCCCCCCCAACTGGACCCATTTCCGGGACTTCTGGAAGCTGTTTTACCAGCAGGGAGCCGTAATTGTCGGCTCCAGCTATACCGGTGTGGGCGGGGTTTATAGCGACGGTTTCCGCCATTCCGGCGCCCAGCCGTTGCGATCACTGGCGGAGTACTGCCTGGGCTGCTATACCAATCGCAGCCTACCCCAGCGCATCGATCTGCTGGCCGAATATATCACCCGCTACCAGGCGGACGGCCTGCTGGTCAATTCCATCAAAAGCTGCAACTCCTTCTCGGCCGGCCAGCTGGTGATGATGCGGGAGCTGGAAGACCGGCTGGAGATCCCGGTGGGTTTTATCGAGACCGACCTGGTGGACCCCCGCTACTATTCCTACTCGAACATCAAGAACCGCCTAGACTCCTTTTTCCAGATGCTCGAACAGCGGCAGGCCCTAGGCATAGAGCCGGAGGCAGTGACGTGAAAACCTACCTGGGCATCGACCTGGGCTCCACCACCTCCAAGGCAGTGTTCTTGGATGACCAGGGCAATGTCATTGGCCGGGGGATTACCAACACCCGCTCCAATTACGAGGTGGCCGCCCAGATCGCCCGCATGGAGGCGGAGTTCAATTCCCGCTTCACCCTTTTGCATCGCCGGTTGAGCGCCAATGGCAACGGCACCGTCGACTGGGCGACACTGTTTCATTCGTTGGAAAGCCGGTTCCAATATATCCAGTTCCAGGAGCGGTTCGACCGCCTGATGGCTGCCATGGACCGGAACGCCCGCAGCTCCGGCGATGGGTCGATCCTGATCGAGGGTCTGCAAGTAGCGGGACAGACGGTTAAGGATCGTGTGCGGCAGGAGTACCTTGACGGTCAGGAAGCTAGCGGTGGCCAATTCTTCCGCGATCAGTTCGGTGGAGCCTATATGCACGCCATAGAGGCCCGGGACCAAGGTTTGTCGGACCGCCTCATGGCGCTGTACGACCGCTCTATTACGCCGGTGGAGAACCAGGTCCTGGAGTTCGACTTCACCGATTTACTGTACCGGGCCCTGGACCTGATGCCTGATGAGTTGGCGGTCCACCGGCCGCTGATCGAGGCCCAGCTGGACGAAGTGGCCCTACAATCACTGGAGCCGGCGGACTACATCGGCACCGGCTACGGCCGGCAGTTGCTGCCCTTCGACGAAAAACATATCAAGTCCGAGATTCTGTGCCACGCCCTGGGGGCCCACACCTATTTTCCAAAGACCCGCACGGTGTTGGACATCGGCGGGCAGGACACCAAGGCTATCCAGGTGGACCGCCGTGGGTTTGTGACCAGTTTCCAAATGAACGACCGCTGCGCCGCCGGTTGCGGCCGGTACCTGGGCTACATCGCTGACGAAATGAGTATCAGCATCGGTGAGCTCGGTCCCCTGGCCATGGAGGCCGAGTACGAGGCTAATATCTGCTCCACCTGCACTGTATTCGCCGGGGCCGAGCTGCGGGAGTATCTCAACCTTGGTGAGAAAAAGGAAAATATCCTGGCCGGCCTGCACCTGGCTATCGTCCAGCGGGCCTTTGCCCTGCTGGCCAGGTCCGGGGGGGCGCGCAACGAATTCACCTTTACGGGCGGCGTGGCCCGCAACCAGGCAGTGGTCAAGTACGTGGGGCAACTGGTTAGCCGCAATTACGGCGATATGCAGATCAACGTCCATCACGACTCAATTTTCATGGGAGCGGTGGGCGCGGCCCTGTACAGTTCCCGCCGGCGGGAAGGCTAATGGCTTCCCTGGCCAAGGATTACACCCTGGGCATCGATGTGGGCAGCGCCTACGTCAAAGCGGCCCTGGTACAGTATGGCGAGCAGCCGGTGGTGCTGGCCACCAAGAATGAGAAAATCCGTAAGCGTTTGCCGGCAATAGTGATCGAAAAAACCGTGGCCGGTCTGCTGGCGGATCACGGTCTGGAATACGGCGATCTGCTCTACGTAGCCTCGACCGGCGTCGGTGAGCTGGTGGAGCGCAAGCGGGGCCATTTCTACGGCATGACCACCCATGCCCGGGGCGCCTGGCACTATCACCGCGAGGTCCGCACCGTGGTGGACCTGGGGGCACTTTATTGCCGGGTGATCTCCCTGGAGGAGGGCGCCCGGGTGCGCAACTACGCCATGACCGGCCAGTGCGCCTCGGGATCGGGCCAGTTCCTGGAGAACATCACCCGCTACTTGGGCATCACCTTAGACGAGGTGGGGGCGCTGTCCCTTAAGTCCAGCGATCCGGCCCGCACCAGCGGTATCTGCGCCGTGTTGGCCGAAACCGACGTCATTAACATGGTATCCCAGGGCATCTCCACGCCAGACATTGTCAAGGGTATTCACCTGTCCATCGCCCGGCGGATTATTAACCTGTTGCGTAAACTCAAGGTAGAGTCACCGGTGGCCTTGACCGGCGGCCTGGCCCGGGACGTAGGCCTCCTGGCGGCCATCAGGGAATTGCAGGCCGAAAAGGACATGGGGCTGGAAATATTTACCGCCGATGACTGCGCGGCGGCTGGAGCCATCGGGGCGGCCCTGTGGGGCGGTTTCCGGCACTTCAAGCTGCTGGAAAAGGCGGCCTCGGCATGACCCGCATCTGGCGCTCGGAAGTACCGTTGCCGTCCTATCCGGCCAACCTGGCCCGGATGCTCAATGCCAATGCCGCCCGCTTCGCTGCAGGCCCCGTTTACCAGGAAGTCAAAGACGGCCGCCTGCAGACGCTGTCGTGGGAGCGCTTCCAGGCCGAGGTGGCCGCCATCCAGTCCTGGCTAAAGGCCGCCGGCTTCGCCCCCGGTGACCGCCTGGCGATCCTCTCACGCAATCGCCGGGAGATGCTGGAGCTGGAGCTGGCCGCCATGTCGATGGGTGGGCTGGCAGTGCCCATTTTCACCGGCTATCCCCCCAACCGGACCGACTCGCTGGTACAATTCTGCGAACCAAAACTGGTGGCCGTGGCCGATCAGGAACAATTTGCCAAACTCCAGTCGCCCCAGGCTTTTAGCGCGGTCATTCACTTTGACGATGTCACAGCCGGCGGCGGGGAGCATCTGGCGCCCTTTAGTGAACTGCTGGCACAGCCCACCAGCCACAGCGAGGTAGTCGGCGACCAGGTTCCGGCCGACAGCGTGGCTTTGATGATGTACACCTCCGGCACCATGGGCCGGCCCAAATGCGTGCAGCTGACCCACGGCAACATCCTGTCCCAACAAGCGGCCATGCGGGTGCTCTGGAACCTGAGCGAGAACGACCGCCTGCTGTCGTACCTGCCCTGGCATCACAGTTTCGGTGGCATTTTCGAGAAGTACGCCGCCCTGACCAACGGAGCGGTATTGACATTGGAGCACGGCTATGGCAAGGACCTGGAGGTGTTGCTGGAGAATTGGCGGCGGGTCAGGCCCACCATCTTTTTCAGTGTGCCCCGGATCTACCAGCAGATCGCCACCCGGGCGATGCAGGACCCGCAGATCGAGCGATTGATCTTCCACGACCGGTTACGGTTTATCTTCACGGCGGCGGCGCCTTTGCCGGGAAACATCTCCGCCCTGTTCGAGCAGCGCGGTATCCCGGTGATCGAAGGCTGGGGCCTGACCGAGACCTCTCCCTGCTGCACCGTCACCGACCCCGGCCTGGAGCGGGAACCGGGCGTGGTGGGCCGGCCGATCCCCGGGGTGCAGCTCAAGCTGGCCGACGATGGTGAAATACTGGTCAAGGGGGCCAATGTGATGTCGGGCTACTATAACAATCCCCAGGCCACGGCGGCGGCCTTCACCCCGGACGGCTGGTTCCGTACCGGTGACGTGGGTGAATTTGTCGCCGGCGGCCTGCGCCTGATCTCGCGCCAGGACCGCATATTTAAACTGAGTAATGCCGAGAAGGTGATTCCCGCCGAGATCGAGAATTTATTCGCCGCCGACTGCGCTTTCCTGGCCCAGGCCTATGTGACCGGCAACGGCCGCGACCACCCGGTGGCCCTGCTGTTCCCCAACCGGGCCATGCTGGCCATGCTGCCCGATTCCTCCCAGGTCAAGGAGGGCTGCCGGCGCCCGCGTAGCCTGGCCGCCATGGCTGGCTGCCTCAAGGACTGCCTGAGTGTGCTCAACCGGTCCATCGACGCCAAGTACGCCCGCCCGCAGGCAGCGTTACTGCTGGACCGGGACCTCTCCATCGAGAACGAGGAGCTCACGCCCTCCATGAAACTGGCCCCCAACGTGGTGGGGAAGGTCTTCAAGGCCAATATCGAATATCTCTATGGCAACGGGGAAGCGCCCCCTGAGAAGGCCTATATAATCAAGCTGGGATAAGATGCCTCGTCTTCAAGCCCAAAGCCGTCTCAAGTCCGTATTGAAAGATTACTATGCCGGACTCCAATCTCCCCTGGCCTGGTGCACCAGTGCCGGTCCGGCGGAGATATTGCGAGCCCTGGGTTTCGAGGTCTACTTCCCCGAAAACCACGGCGCCCTGCTGGGCGCTTCCCGGATGGCCGGGCGCTATATCCCCCGGGCCCACCAGGCCGGTTACGGCGGTGAAATTTGCTCCTACCTGACCGCGGATATCGGGGCCTACTTAGCGGGTGAGACCCCCCTCACCGCCGCCTACGGCTTGCCGGCGGTGCCCAAGCCGGACCTGATCGTTTATAACACCAACCAGTGCCGCGAGGTGGCCGAGTGGTTCAACTTCTTTGGCCGGCAATACGACTGCCCGGTGGTGGGCCTCTACCCGCCCCGCAATCTGGAGCAGGTCCACCCGGCGGACATCGACCAGGTGGTATCCCAGTTCGACCTGTTGATCTCAGCCGGGGAGCAGGTGATCGGTAAACCGTTGGATCGGGACCGCCTGCGGGAAGTAACCCGGCTGAGTTTCGAGGCCAGCGGCCTGTGGCAGGAGGTGCTGCAGACCGCCCGCCGCAGCCCCGCTCCCCTGACATTTTTCGACGGCACAATACTGATGGCCCCCATAGTGCTTATGCGCGGGACACAAGGGTGTGTCGAGTTCTACCGGCAGACCTTGGGGGAGCTCCAACAGTTGGTGGATGGCGGCCGGGGGGCGGTGCCTGAGGAGGGAATTCGCTTGTACTGGGAAGGGATGCCCATCTGGGGCCGCCTCCGGTGGTTCTCGGAAATTTGCGCGGAGAACCGGGCGGCGGTGGTGGCCTCTACTTACTGCAACAGCTGGGTGTTCGAGGGCAATGACCCCGATGATCCCCTGCGGTCACTGGCGACGGCCTATACCGAGATATTCATCAATCGCGGGGAAGAAGCCAAGCTGGCCTACGTGCAAAAGATGCTGGACCTCTATCGAATCGACGGGGTTATATTTCACGACGCCAAGACCTGTTTTAACAACTCCAACAGCCGCTTCGGGCTGCCGTCCCGGCTGCAGTCAGCCAGCGGCGTGGATACCCTGATCATCGACGGCGACTTAAATGACCTCCGCTTTTTCTCGGACGGCCAGAGCCGAACCAAGCTGGAGACCTTTTTCGAGCAGCTGCAGATGAAAATGGCGGCGGCGCAATAACCGGGAATACCGATGACCAAGCAGGCCAGCGAGCAATTACGGGTGGGGATTATCGGCGCGGGGCCGGTGGGCTCCACCCTGGCGGCCCACCTGGTGGAAGCCGGGGCCTTCGTGGTGCTGTGCGACCAGAACGCCGCCCTGGTGGATCGGATCAGGCAGTCCGGCATCCGGCTTAGTCAGACTTTCGAGAAGCAGGCCACGGTGAATGGAGCTTGCCAGGCCGTTAAGGAGCTGCAGCAGTACGATCTCGAACTGGCCATCATTGCGGTCAAGACCCCGGTGCTGGAACAGGTGGTCGAGCAGTTGGGCCGCATCGATAACGGCGCCCTGTTTGTCATGTGCGCCCAGAACGGCATCGACAATGAGCAGCAGGTCGCCCGGATGTTCGGCCAGGAGCGCACGCTACGGATGGTGATAAACTATGCCGGTAGCTGGGGTGAGGATTACCAGATCAATGTAAGCTTCTTCAATCCCCCCAATTATGTAGCGGCCCTGCAGCCGGCTGGCGAAGCGTTGGCCAGGCGTATAGCGGATCTGCTAAGCTCCTTTGGCCTTGAGACTACGGTCACCGCTAGAATCCGGGACTACGTTTGGGAGAAGGCCATCCTCAACGCCACTTTGAGCGGGATCTGCGCCATCACTGGGCGCACCATGCAGGAGGTGATCGATTTTCCGCCCACCGTGGCGCTGGTGGAGGCCATCATCGACGAGGGGATGCAGGTGGCGGAGGCCGAAGGAATCAAATTGAGCTCGGATTTCCGGCCATCCGGTCTGAGTTATCTGCAGAAGGCCGGCCGCCACAAGCCCTCCATGCTGGTAGACTTGGAGTGTGGCCGTCAGACGGAGATCGCCAGCCTGAACGGAAAAATCGTGGAATACGGCCGGCGGCACAATCTGCCCACGCCCGTCAACCTGGCGGTATCGGCCCTGGTGCAGCTAATGCAACTTAAACGGGGGTAATGGACCAGGGCGATGGCGGTCAACGAGACATATTACCTGGGCGCCGACCTGGGCTCGTCTTACACTAAATTGGTAGTTATAGATGGCAACGGCCGCTCAGTACACGCGGAGGTAATGCCCACCCTGACCCGCCGGGGCGAGCGGTTGGCCCAATCGCTGGAGCATATCCGGGGGCGCTATACCATCGCCGCCACCTGCGCCACCGGCTACGGCCGGGGTAGCCTGGACGCCGACCTGAAGAAGACCGAGCTGGTCTGTGCCGCCACCGGGGCGGCCGGGGAGTATCCGTTCGAAAAGACCATAATAGATATCGGCGGCGAGGATATCAAGATTATCGAAAGCGGCGCCCGGGGCGAGATCATCAATTTTTACATGAACGACAAATGCTCGGCGGGCACCGGCGCCTTCATCTCGGAAATCGCTGCCAAGGTGGAGCTGGAAATCGACGAAATGAGCGACCTGGCCCGTGAGTCGTCCTCGGATCGCACCCTGAACAGTTTCTGCACCGTTTTCGCCAAGACGGAGATGCTGGGCTGGAAGTTCGGCGAGGTGCCCCCGGAGGATATGGCCCGGGGCATCTATATGTCCATCGTCACCCGCCTGGCGAAACTGCCCATTCGCGGCGACCTGCCGGTGCTGCTGTGCGGCGGGGTGATCGCCTATCATCCTTACCTGGGCGATCTATTGGCCCGGGAACTGGCCCTGGAAGTAACTACCGCCGCTGAGCCGCAGTATATGGCCGCCCTGGGCGCCGCCCGGCAGGCTCGGGGCCACGATCATTCGCTGGCGGCCCTTGCTGGCACTGAACCGATATCAATCTAAGGCGGGAGGGCTACTATGTCCGCTAATATATCCAACCCCGGTGGCTTCGCTGCCCGTTATGATGACGTATTTCTCCTGGGCGGCGCCCGCACTCCCTTCGGCGAGTTCTGCGGCACTCTGGGCAGTATCTCACCCACCGATCTGGGCATCATCGCCGCCCGGGCCGCCTTGGAGCGCTGCGGGGTCGAGGCCTCGCAGGTGGACCACATCACCTTCGCCAATATCATTCAAGCCGGTTTCGATGCCATTTACTTGCCCCGGCATATCGGCCTGTATTGCGGTATACCCCGCCAGGTCCCGGCCCTGATGGTGCAACGCATCTGCGGCTCGGGCTTCGAGGCCATCATCGCCGCGGCCGAGCAGATCGTGCTGGGCAAAGCCGGTCTGGTGCTGGCCGGGGGCAGCGAGAACATGACCCTTTCGCCCACCGTCTCATTCGGCAACCGCCTGGGCTACCGCCTGGGCCGGCCCCAGTTCGGCGATATGCTCTGGGAGGGCTTGAAGGACCCAGCCGCCGGTTGCCTGATGGGGGAGACCGCCGAAAAAATTGCCAAAAAATTCGGCCTTACCCGTGAGGAAGTGGATGCCTATGCCCTGCGCTCGCACACCCTGGCCCGGGAGCGTAGTGGGGACGGCACACTGGCCGAGGAAATCGTCCCGGTGGCCTCGGGGAAATTTGAAGCTGAAGGTCTAGCCACCCGTAAGTATCGCACCACCCCTAAAGGCGCCACCCTGGAGCGGGACGAACACCTCCGTGAGACGAATGCCGCCGGGCTGGCCCAGCTGCGGCCCCATTTTGCAGCCGAGGGCGTGCAGACTGCCGGTAACTCCAGCGGGCTCGTCGATGGGGCCGCCGCAGTGGTGGTGGCTTCCGGTGAGGTGGTGCGCCAAAAAGGCCTTACACCTTTAGCCAAGGTAGTGGCCTCGGCCGCCGCCGGGGTGGATCCCGAAACCATGGGGATGGGGCCGGTGCCGGCTATCAATCAGGTGCTGGAGGTGGCCGGCCTGTCAATGGGCGACATCGATCTGTTCGAGATCAACGAGGCCTTCGGGGCCCAAATATTAGGGGTGATTAAAGAACTGGATCTGGACCTGGAGCGCCTCAACGTCAACGGGGGGGCCATCGCCCTCGGCCATCCCCTGGCGGCTACCGGTACCCGCCTGACCCATACCCTGGCGCTGGAACTGCGCCGCCGTAAGGCCCGCTACGGGATCGCTTCGGCCTGTATCGGTGGTGGACAGGGGACGGCGGTGTTGGTTGAGAATGTTAATATAGGCTAAGTAAAGCCTATGCGACCTCACCCCGCTCACTTCGTGAGGCCCCTCTCCTTAAGGAGAGGGGGACGGCCGCAGGACGAGGGTGAGGTCTCTCGGTTGCTTAATGAGTCACAGACCCGAATTGCATCTAAGAATTGCAAATGAGTGTCCAAACTATGGGGTCCACTTCAACTCGTAACCCGTAATATGAACCCATTCAACGCCTACCAGATGACCGCCCCCGACCAACCCTTCGATGAGGTTCGCCGGT
>CBDVAP010000002.1:0-65446 GCA_965372015.1 uncultured bacterium
ACCTGATAAAACTGAGTATCTTATGCTCATGTTCCGCCCATTTTGCACTTTTTATTATGCATTTCCCTCCCGGGCTAGCCTTCCCCGTCGGTAAGCATTGGCCTTTTGATGGGTATTATCTAGGCATTGGATGGGTATTTAATCGGTTTTTAATGGGTCTTTAATGGGTCTTTAATGGGTTTAAGCTGGGCATAAGCTGGGTATAAGTGGGGCTTTTAAGGAGTCGGGACGTTTGATCCGCCGGCTGGCGGTCAGCAGGATTGGGGGGTGGAATCTTTATGGCTCCCTTACCATCTTCTTAGGGCCCAAATTTGATCCCGAAGAAAGGCATTCGGGGCAGCATATAGCTAACGAAGCGGATTCGGTAGTCATCGCTCCAGTAGTATTGGTATACGTTTTCGTGGCCCTGCATATTGATGATCTCGACATAGAATTCAAACGGCAGGCGGCCGAATAAACGGCGGTTCCAGGTCAGGCGCAAATCCATACGGCTGTAGTATGGATAGCGCTCCGAGTTCTTGATGCCCCACACAACGCCACCATCTTCATCGAATAGGGGATTACCCTTGGAATCGTACTTAACCGGTGTCCAGGGGAATCCGCTGCCACGGCTGATCCTCCAATCCATAGACCACCGGCCGAACGGTTTCAAGCGCACCACGGTGTTCAACGTATGCCGTTGGTCAAAGTCGCGATAGTAGAAGGCCTCCAACGGTCCTTTCTCTTTGGTAACGCTATAGGAATAGCTTACCCAACCGTACAGCCTGGTTCCGGGGGCCGGGTCTCTTTTCAGGAACAGCTCGAAACCCCGGACGAACCCCACTCCGTCATTGTTGGGCACATTGTTATGTGTTGAATCGGTGGGCATCACCAGTCTATCCAAGTCCTTATAGAACCACTCCACACTGGCGCTGTAGGCCGGATTCGGCTGCCATTCGAGGCCTGCCAGGTAATGAATGGCCCGCTCGGTTTTTAGCCGAATGGTTTCGAATACGTTCCAGGCGATCTCCTGTTCGAACCTTTCGTAGAGAGAAACAAAGTTCGGCGCCTGGTAAAAGTGACCCCAGCCAGCCCGTAATGCCAGCACGGGCGTCAGCATGAAATTGCCGGCCAGCCGAGGGCTATAGACCCACTCGCCGGTAAAGGTGGAATGGTCCGCCCGCAACCCCAGCGATACGCCTAGCCGTGGTGGGAGCAACTTCCATTCGTCCTGGACGTAATAGGCGGTGGTAGTAGCGGCATTCTGAAAACGGAATTCCCGCTGCACGTACGCCAGGGTGTCTTTCGGCTGGTGGTCGCCGGGATTGTCCTGATAGTAATTAGTGGAATCGAGGGTCAATGCTACCGTGATATCTGTGATGTAATCGGCCACGCTCATACCCGCTTTCACGGTATGTGCCCGGGTGAAAATGAGAGTTATATCTTCTTTGATCTCCAGTTTGCGCATATCAATATCGAAGCGGATTTTCTGGTTGTCCGTCCTCACCTCGAATGATCGGGTGTCATTGTATCTGGATAACGTCAGGTTAGAAAGGGTTACATCACTGATGGCATTAATCCAGCCCACACTGAAGAGGTCATTATCGGTCTCGTTGGTGATACTGAATAAACTATCCTCTGAAAGGAAATCATCCCCATCCTCCGGCTCCAGGTCCTTGAGCTCCAATCCTTCGAGGGAATTAGTAAAATTGATCCTCAGCTTCTGGGTCGGGGATAAGTCATAAGCAATCTTCCCCTGAAAGTCCTGGAAGAATGGAAATATTGTGCCCCGGGGCATATCCACCAGCCGGTTCAACAGTAGATCGTAGTAGGTTCTGCGGGCCGAAAATAGCCAGGAACCTTCCTCCCCCACAGCCGGCAGCGGTCCCTCGCCAAAGGCCTTCATATCGATGAGGCTGGCCCCGGCACTATAATTATTGTCAAAGCGGTCACCCTCCTTGTTATGGATCACCAGAACAGCCGACAGCTTATCGCCGTACTCGGCCGGGAATCCACCGGGCAGTAGCTCCACCGATTCCACGTTATCGGGATTGAACATGCTCACCGGTCCGCCAAACATTTTCAAGCGGTAGGGATTGAACACCGTCACATTATCGACGATAATCAGGTTCTGATCGGGGGTCCCCCCGCGGACATAGAATTGACTCGAGAGGTCGGAACGGGCCACCACACCAGGCAGGGACTGGATAGCCCGAAACAGATCGCCGCCGGCTCCCGCCAACGACTCCACTTCTCCAATCCTGAGCTGTCTGACACTCGTTTCCAACCGCTCATGCATCGCCTTTTGCCGCTGGCCGATCACCGTAACGGCTTCCAGATCGATGGGTTGGGCGTCCAGGGCTATGGTCACAGTCGTGATGGAATCGGACGCCACCTGAATCTGTCTGATAATCTTCACCCGGTAGCCGATCATTTTTGCATTCAAACGGTAGGTCCCCGGTGGTACGTCGGCGATCCGGTAATTACCTTCCAGGCCCGTAGCGGCCCCCAGGCGGGTCCCGTCGATAATCAGGTTTACCCCGGCCAGCCCTTCACCGGTTTTGGAGTCGCTGACCCGGCCGCGGATGATTCCTCCGGACGCAGCACTGGAACGGTAATTCTGGGCAGGCAGGCCTAGGATTCCTAGCTGGAACAGTACTACTAACGATATTAGGGGAAATTTCCTTGGCGGACTCACCGGCCATCCTGTGTTTGTACATGCAATATTACTATCAACGTAGCGCCTGGTATCATGTTTCCCGCGGCTTAGGGATTTCTATCTGGGGAAATTCCACTGATACATCATTGCAGATCCTGGGGAACCTATGAATTACTGACGCCCGATACCATGGAAACTGATGGCCGATGGCTCCGGTCTAACGGCCCCTTCGTGCAACGCGCGAATACCCCCCCTGATGTCATTGCGAGGAAGTCCCGAAGTTTCGGGACGACCGTGGCAATCTCTCTCTCCGCCTGATCGCTGACCAGTCTACCACGCCAAAGGCGCAGGGCGCACCCAGCGATCGCTGATGGGATTATAGGCCCCCCTGATAGAGTCGGTCTGCCATGCCCGGTAGTCGCCCATCTAGTCGGAGAAAAGGGTTGCCGCTTAGAGCCTGCGCTAAGGTATGCAATGAAACAGAGTGCGTCAATATATTATCCTGATTGCCGCCACCGGCCGGGCGTTACAGATACTCTCCGGCAATCCTAAATTCAGGCTAACTGGAGTTTTACATCAGGCCAATTATCTGCTTGCACTCTTTCACATATTGGCGTAACCTCCGACGGCTCGAATTTTGGGATCTTTGTTTGATTAATGTCGCTGGCAGTATTACCCTTCCCGCATCATTCCCTTTGACAAAGAAATCTAAGTAACATTGAGCACGAGTAACCTCATTGCCGAAGTGCATCTTCCCAGGCAACGGGGTCTGGATTAAATCGCAGTGGTTCCTGACGGGGGACAGCCTATGCTGAAACACCTTTCGGAACCGTGCAAGTAAGAGGAATCAATCAACGTGAAGAAAATCTACGTTGGAAACCTGCCTTTTAGCGCCACTGAAGGCGAAGTAAAAGAGCTGTTTGAGCAACACGGATCAGTGACTTCTGTCAATCTGATCACCGATCGGGATACCGGGAGATTCCGGGGTTTCGGATTTGTCGAGATGGACGAAGCCGATGCCGATTCTGCCATCAAAGCGCTGAATGACCAGGATTTTGGTGGCCGTCCCCTGAGAGTCAATGAAGCCAGGGACCGTCAACCAAGACCCTGAGTACCAGGCTCATTGGTTTAACAAACGTCAGGCTCCGGCCTGATATCTAACTGTCAGGGGGCACAATTAATAGTTGTGTCCCCTTTATCATTTAACCAATCGAAATCCCTAGTCGGAGCAACTCACCACAGTACCGGGCAATCCAGTTGAAACCCGTTAATACTCGAATACGCTCCCGCCGATAAACTCCCGCAGAATGGAGTCCCGGGGGATGGGCTCCAGGGGAACAGGCGCTACCAGTGACAGAAACATAAGCAGTCGTTGAGCCTTTCCCCAAGCGGGACTGCTCTTTGATACGGCCCGCAATACCAGCTCCGCCTGGCTTCGCAGCACCCCCAGTTCGAAGACCAGGGCCGAGTTGAACATAAAATCGGCCGCCTCCTGGTACGTGAATACGTGCTTACCCTCACCTCGGCGCACTGCAGGCCAGCGTAACAGGGTTTCCTCGGCGTTATAGCCCCTGAACTGGGCGTCGCGCACCAACCGCCGGAGCAGTCGGTTGTCGGAGCTGGAGACCCTGTGCTCATTATCGATGTTCAGCTGAGTGATGGCACTGACGTAAATGCGCTGGATCCTGTCCGTTCCCAGTTCGTCGGCAAATATGGGGTTCAGGCCGTGTAGGCCTTCCACCACCAGTAGCTGGTCCGGCCCCAAGCAGATTGTCTCGTCATTGTCGTAGCCCTGTCCGCGCTTAAAGGAGAACCGCCGCCGGGGTATGGTTTCGCCCGCCAGCAGCCGCTTGATAGTGCTCACCAGCCGCGGGACATCCACTGCCTCAAGTGCTTCAAAATCCAGGCTGCCGTCCGGTTGGGGCGGCATATCCGCCCGGTCCAAGAAGTAATCGTCTAAGGAAATTGAAATCGAGTTTAACAGATTGGCCTGCAGCTGAATGGCCAGCCGCTTGGCGAAAGTAGTCTTTCCCGAGGAAGACGGCCCCGATATAAATACTACTCTTTTACTGGGGTGGTCAGCGGCCAGGCCGGCGGCGATCTCAGCAATCGTCTTTTCGTGGAGCGCCTCAGCCACCAGGATCAACTCCCGGTCCAGGTTTCCCTCCAGGCGTTGATTGAGCTGTCGCAGGTTGTTAACGTGTAACACCCGGCCCCAATCGTGTCGTTGCTGGATCACCCGGTACAGCTTGGGACTGTCGCGCATAGGTTCCAGGGGGCCAGGGGTGGGAAAACGCAACACGAATCCGCTGTCGTAAGGTTCCAACCGAAAACCCTGCAAGGCGGCCATATCGGTAAGCATCGGTTCCAGGCGGTAATCCAGGTAGTGCCCATAGCGGGCGGCGGGCACTTCTGCACGGCCCAGGCGCTCCAGGATCTCCAGCTTATCGGCTCGCTTCTGCCGCCGGAACCGCTTAGACAGTTTCTCCCGATCCACTGTATCCAGCACAAGCGGGCGTTCCCCGGTCAGATACTCCCCCATCCTGGCCTCCAGCCGCCCGATAGCCTCGGGATCGTGCTCGTGGTGGATTCCGAAATGGCAGTAGTAGCCCCCGATGAACGAATGCTCGATGTAGAATTCAAGCTCCGGCAACAACTCCTCTACGGCTGCCGCCAGCAGGAAACCCAGGGTGGCATGCTGAGCACTGGGATCGATGTGGCTGTTGTTGGGAGGCGCTGTCATAAGACTAGGAAATTAAGGCCCAGATTATACCAGGCGATAAAGTTTTCAGGCTGTTGCCAAGCACCTTATACCGGGGAGATATTGCATCGTAATTTCTATCCCGGAGAAAGTCCCCCTGATGGCCCCCAGCAAATCGAACCACCGCGGTTATCGCGGTTTCCCTACCCGCTTCCTAATGCGCCTTTCAACGGTTGAAGGGGGCTTTTCGCAGGGTCACCAGATCCTCACGGCCGGTATGTTCCTGACTATCCTGGCGCTGGCCTTGGGGGCCCGACCCTGGCAGATCGGCTTCCTAGCGGCCATACCTCACATGACCCAGGTTTTCCAGCTTATCGGCGCTTACCTGGTGGAGGCCACCGGTCGCCGGAAACTGGTGGCTTTGTGGGGATCAGCCCTGTCCCGCCTGCTATGGCTGGCTGTGCCGTTGCTGTTTGTGGCCGCGAACCGTTTCGATGTGATCCTGCTCTTCCTGGCCTTGGTGACGGTCGCCTCAGCCTTGGAACTCATGGCGGGCAACGCCTGGACCACCTGGATGGCGGACCTGATCCCCGAGACCTTGCGGGGACGCTATTTCGGCTACCGCCACGCCGTGATGGCCGCTGTGACCATTGCCGTTACCCTCGCCGGTGGACTATGGCTGGAATGGGGCCGGGACAGAATCAGCGAGGCCTGGACATTAAGCTGGGTCTTATTCGTCGCAGCTATCGCCGGTATGACCGGCTTGGTCCTGCTCACCCGCCAGCCCGACATCCCCCGGCCGCGAGAACGCCAGGCCCCCAAGCTAAATGAGCTGATCCTGAGGCCCATGCGTAGCATGGAGTTCCGCCGGGCACTGCACTTCTTCCTGGTATGGAACCTAGCCGTAGGTTTCTCGGCTGCCTTCTTCCAGGTGCACATGATCCGGGTACTGAGCATGTCATACTTGACCATCGGCCTGTTCCAGTCCATCAAACCGCTGGTGGCCATGTTCATCTACCGCCGCTGGGGCCTGATCCTGGACCGTTTCGCCGTTAAACCGGTCCTGCTGCTGTCGGGAGGCTTGATTACCATCCTACCGCTACTGTGGTTGTTGCCTACCGAGGGGCATATAGGCTGGCTGTGGGTCATCGCCACTATCAGTGGCATCGCCTGGACCGGTTTCAATCTGTCAGCCTACATCTATCCCATGCAGCATTCACCCCGCATCGGGCGGTCTTACTTCCTGGCGTTTTTCTCCATCGTCAGTGGGATGGGATTCGTGGTAGCCGCCATCGCCGGCGGTCTGGTGGTCGATTATCTGGGTGATTGGCAGGCAGTAGTGGGCGGCCGGGTATACATGGCCCACCATGTATTGTTCGTCATCACCAGTATCGGGCGTTTGGCCGCCCTGGGCATGTTGTTGCGGCTGCCCGATGTGGAGGCCCCCGGCGCCATGGCCCTGATCACCCGCATCGGCGCCGGCATCTGGCGCACCGCTTCCCTGGGCCGCCCTTTCCCACGCTGGATCAAGCGGCGGGATAAATAGCACGACCTTAGATGCCGAGTCCAAATAACATGTGCGATCCTTTTACTGGTGAATACGGCCTATAGTTACTAAACTTATCCGTTTAACGCCTTTATTACCTAATACTTCGAAAGCAAAAGGCATCTATATGCGATTTGCTATCCTGACACCCTTTTTTTGTTTCGTGTTGATTTTCAGTCCCCTGTGCGCTGCCGATCCCGGCAATTCTCCATCTGACACTGTCAGAACTGCAACTGTACCATTCGCCTCGACCACCGGTAAGGCCCGATTCACCTTGCAGGATATCCTGCGCCTGCCAGTTGATAACTATATAGGCGTCCTGAGCCTGGTACCCACTGCCACCCTGGAAGACGACGGCGTGCGATTCCATAATGGCCGGGCTGACGAAACCGTTTACCAGCTGGATGGCCTTACGCTGATTAGCCCCCATTTCCGGCAACGACCTATTCCATTGCCCCTATTTGCGCTGGATAACGTTGTTGCTAAATTGAGCCCCAGCGACGACCAATATTCCTTTGGGGCCTTCGGGGCTGTGGCAATGACCACCTTGGAAGGGGGCGGGAACTTTCAGGCCCAAGCCCGCTATTCCACCAGCGCACTGGACTTCAGCCGGGGTAATTCCCCGATCAGGCCTGATGAAGTGACGGAGGACCTCCAACGATTGGAGATTGGGCTGAGTGGACCGGTGCCGCTCGCTTCCAGGTGGCTCCCGGGGCGCCTTTCGTACCTACTGGCCGGCGATTACCGTGCCACTCAAGGCCGCTTCCTGAATGAGGACGGCCTGTTTGGCACGGCTTATGGCAAACTTACCTATCGACAAAAGAACTTTAAGCTGCAGATCTTCGGCCTCAACGACCAGGGAAAATACAATTACTTCGATAACCTTTGGAAACAGACGGTACGCGAAGACGATCTTTATAGTGGACGTGAGGGATTCGAGAGCTGGGCCGGAAACGGTATCCTGGACACCGAGGATATCGGTCTTGATAACGGTACTGGTATTATTATCGGCGCCGGCAACGGGCGGATCGACTATATAGATTTAAATGGCAACGGTGAATGGGATGATTATGAGCTCACCGAGGATTTGAACTATAACGGTCGGGTGGATAGCGAGGACCTGAACCACAACGGCCAGTTGGATACCCATAATATGCTGGACCACCTTGCCGACCTGGAATCCAAGACCACGCTCACCGGATTTTCCCTGACCCATCGGCTCTCGGACCGCACCTGGTACCAGATCAGCCTGGCCCGGCACAGCACACGGGATTTTCGTAATGTGAAAGAAATCATCAATGAAGATTTGGATGGCGACGAGCGGCTGGACGACCAGGATGAATGGGTGCGGAATTTGGATGGTAGTTACTATTGGAGCGATCTGGACGGCGATGGCTATTTCGACCGCGGCCGTGAGGACTTAAACGGTAATGGCAGCCTGGATGAGTTCGGCTCAGACTTGTTCACCGACCACAATCACAACGGTTTCGTGGACGCATCAGAGAATGGGCCATCGCCCCGCAACTATTTCCTCCGCATGGGTTATGACGATCCCGAAAGCGACTGGATGCCCTGGTCTGGTATCCCTTACCTAGGGCAAAAGGATCACAACGGATTTTATTCTTACGGAGCAGGCATGACCTGGGACCGTAATGCCTGGGAATTAAATACCAGTTCAGATGATCAGGTTCGTTTCCTGCTATCCAGCCGGGCATTACCCCTTCAGCACCTCCTGCTGGGCTTTGATCTGGATCGCTACCGGCTCTTCCATTACCGGGCTGTAGATCGGTATGGGTATGGCTTCGAGTATGAACGCCACCCATCCGGATGGGGAGTATTCCTCGATGACCGGATTTCGTTCGCCAACGCTTGGATGAAAGTGGGCTGGCTATATCAATCATTTGATTTTGATTATTCTGCCGCCGCCAACCCTCGTGACCCAACATGGGATTGGGGTGAGGTCTATTTTAGTGGGGATGAAGATACCAACAGTAACGGCCGCCTGGACCCCGGCGAAGACCTGAACGGGAACGGTTTTCTGGACCAGGACTGGATACCCGAGAAGTACCAGGTAGGCATTGATGGAGATGGCTTTCCAGTGTACTCCGTCTATCCTGGTGATATCAAAGACCCGCGCAGGAGTACAAACTATGCTTCACACAATCCCCGGCTGGCCTTGGGCGTTAGATTCCTTGGGCGGCACGAGCTCAGGGCTTCCTATGGAGTATATCCCTTGCATCCTTTATCGGCTGGATTCTACAGCGCATACTTTAACTTCAATCACCCTTCAATCAATCTGAAGGTACATCGCGAGGTTGTCTATGAGGTCGCTTACCTATACTCTATATTGAAAGGCCGCGGTTGGATAGAATTCAAATATCGAGCCAGTGAGTGGGCGCAGGATGATACACTTAGAAATGACCGCATTGAAATAAATGAAGGGCAAAACCTTTCGAACATAGACTTCGGTACCGGAGAGTACGAAGATTATACGGCGATCTTGATATTACCGAGCCTTAATGTCGGACCGCTGAACCTGAACGGCCGGGGGGTGTATGCTCAGCGGAAATCCGCCAATCCTATCGATGGTCGGACGCAAACATTGGCATTGCATGTAGGGGTTGCCACCCTAGAGCGCTTAGGACCAATTCTGGGTGGTTTCAAGTTGAATGCATTTTATCGTCATACCAGCCAATCCCCAATCCACTTTCATGGGCGGATTGCAGTCGATAGTCTTTCCATGCCGCCCATCGCCACGCTGGATGTCCGTTTGGGCAAAAGTATCAGCTTGGGCAGCTCAGTGGCCGAGCTGTTCCTGGATATACGCAACCTGCTCAATCGTAAGAATCTACTCACTCTCGCCGATGAGGAATGGTATGCGCTTTACGACGGGGACGGCGATGGTGAGCCTGATTACGATCCGATGGGCAAGTACCAAGATCCCAGAGTATATGATCACGGCCGGTTGGTACGACTAGGGTTGCAGGTCAGTTTTTAGCCTGTGAGCCCTGCCCCAACGCCGCCAGCATCTCCTCACTGTCGGTAGTAGGCGCCCGGCAGGCGAAGTTCCGGCAGACATAGGCCGTGGCCCGGCCGTCAAGGGCGACCTGGGTGGCCGTGAACGGGGCCAGGCGAGCGATTTGCGACCCCGCCTCCCCCTGCGGGTGTAGCAGGACAACCTTGTTGGGATGATAGGTCCCGCGCAGGGCCGCCAGCATGTCAAGGGTACTCCTAGCTCCCGGCTCCCCGGCGATCACCACCTCGTATGCCGGGCCTACTGCAAAATCGACGGCACATAACAGCTGACTATGGGCGCTGGGCGCCTGGTTTACCTGCCCGGAAAAGGCTCGCAGCAGGGCAGCGGCGGTCTGCTCGTATCCCGGCTCGCCGGTTATGCGCCCCAGTCGCAGCAGGTTCAGGGCGGCCACCGAGTTGCCCGAGGGCACCGCCCCGTCGTAGACCAGCTTGCTGCGCACGAGTAGTTGTTCACTATCAGTAGCGGTGAAATAATAGCCGCCATCCTCCCCGTCCCAGAACTGCCCGGCCAGTATAGCCTGCAGCTGTATAGCGTCCTCCAGGTAATGCACCTTAAAAGTGGCCTCGTATAGGTCCAGCAAGGCCGCGATCATGAAGGCGTAATCATCCAGGTTACCGGGAATACCGGCCTGGCCCTGGCGATAACGATGCAGCAGGCGCCCTGACTCGGTGCTCAACTGGACCATGATAAAGCGGGCTGCCTCCTCGGCCGCCATAACGTACCGGGGTTGGTCCAGGGCCTGCCCGGCGCGGGCCAGGGCACTGATCATCAGGCCGTTCCAGTCGGTGAGTACCTTTTCGTCCCGCATCGGCCGGACCCGTTGCTCCCGCGCCTTTAGCAGGCGCTCGCGCACCGGTCCCCAGGTCTCCGCCTGCTCCACTGCTAACATGGTTTTCAGATGCAAGATATTGCGCCCGGTGACCTGGCCGCCGGCTTCATCCGCGAAATTTCCCTCGGCCGCCAAATTAAAGGTCTCCTTAACAAAGGCTGCCTCTGACGGATCAAGGACGGCCTCGATCTCATCGGTAGTCCACAGGTAGAACTTGCCTTCCTCACCTTCGCTGTCGGCGTCTTCGGCTGAGTAAAATCCTCCTTCAGGGGCAGTGAGGTCGCGCAGCACATAGGTGGCGATCTCGTCCACCGTGGCGGCGTAGTCGGCCTTGCCGGTGATCAGCCAGGCCTCGGTATAAGCCATCAGCAGCAGAGCCTGGTCATAGAGCATTTTCTCGAAGTGGGGCACCAACCACTGTGCGTCGGTCGAATAGCGATGAAAGCCGAAACCGACCTGATCGTAAATCCCACCCAGGCGCAGGGCGGACAAGGTTTTCTCCACCATTTCCAGCGTCTGTGCGTCGCCGCTACGGTGATAGGACCGCATTAGCAGCAGCAGCTGGTGGGGCGTGGGGAACTTGGGTTGTGAGCCGAAGCCGCCATGGACCGGGTCGTAGCGCCGCTGGAGGTCATCGTGGGCCCGCTGCAGGGTTTCCGCCCCCAGTTCGCCGCCGGGGGTGCTTTCCTGGCCCTGCCGCAACGCCGCCATGACCGTTTCCACCGAGCCGCTGATACGCTGCCGGTCGGTTTCCCAGACAGCCCTGATGCGCGGCACCAATTCCAGTAAGCCCGGCCGGCCAAACCGGCTCTCTTTCGGTATATAGGTAGCCGCGAAGAACGGCTCCCCCTCGGGGGTCATGATAATGGTCAGGGGCCAGCCGCCGGAGCCGGTCATCATCTGACAGACGGCCATGTAAATATGGTCGATGTCCGGGCGTTCCTCCCGGTCCACCTTGACACAGATAAAGGCCTCGTTGAGCAAGGCCGCCACCGAGGAATCCTCGAACGATTCGTGAGCCATGACATGGCACCAGTGGCAGGTGGAATAGCCGATGGAGAGGAATATGGGTTTGTCGGCTGCCCGGGCCGCCGCGAAGGCTTCTTCGCCCCACGGGTACCAGTCCACCGGGTTGTGGGCGTGCTGTTGCAAATAGGGACTGGCTTCATGCGCCAGGCGGTTGGTGGTGGGTTCCATGGTCACTCCTGAACCGGGTAACATGCTCATCAGCACAACCACCAATACAGCTGGGACCATCGGCTTTTTCAGTTCCGCTAGTCGTAGAGCGCTGGGCGTGGCTAGAACTTTCCCTTGAGTTCATCCAGCCGGCGGCGCTGCCGCTTGGTTGGCCGGCCCGCACCTCGCTGCCGTTGGAAAAAGACGCTATCCTGGGTGCGCCGGAGGCGCAGCTGTTCCAGCTCTTCGGGTGGTGTGTGATCCTCGTACATATCGGCCGCTAGCTTAGCGCTCACTCGCTTCTCCTGCAGGCCGGTCACCAGCAGTTCCTGCCGGTAGGCCTGCCGGGTGATGGCGACCCTATCGCCGGAGCGTACCAGGTGGCTGGCCTTGACTGCCCGGCCATTGAGCTTCACTCTCCCGGCCTGGCAAGCAGCTGTGGCGCTGCTGCGAGTCTTGTGAAACCGCGCTGCCCAGAGCCACTTATCGATGCGCACTTCATTCATGGCGTTGTTCGCATTTTAGGCTGGCAAAGTTCATTAGGCGGGCGGTCCGGTAACCGGATTACCAGGGTGGGGGCCGGCGGAAACCAACGGTAAAGCCCAGCTGCAGAAGGGTGAGTGCTTCCTGGTCCCTGGCGGCCGGTAGGTGTAAGCCTCCGATCCGCAGGGCAACCTGGGTACCGATGCGTGAACTATCTCCCGGCCGGCCCAGAATTGACAGTGTCAACGCGCCGTTCAGGCCCATCCGGGAAGGGCCCGCCAGTCCGCTTGTGAGGGAATACTGGCCTGCTCCGATTGTCAGCAGTAACCGCCCCAGCCCGGGACCCAGGTGGACACCGGTGCCCCCCAGCCTCCCGGGCCGGCTGTCGGCATGTTTGGCCGGCAGCTTTAGCTCAAAATAGTCCAGTCCGGCGATGATCGGCAAGGGGCCCAGTTCCAGTAGACGGACTTGCAAATTTGCGCCGATTCCCAGCCCGCGGTCGTGGGTAATGGACAGCGGTTCTACCAATGGCATTGAGATGCCGGTTCGGACGGTGGTGTGGTCTGTAGTCCAGCGAATGCGTAAAGCCAGGGCCTCCCACCAGGTTGGTGGGGGTGGTCGCTCCTCGTGAAAGTCCAGTGAGGCGGCAATCGCGGCGCGTAGGTCCTCCTGCTCGCGGCGCAGGGTTACCAGGTAGCTATGTCGCTGCTCCAAGGTACGCTCAGCACAGCTGATCGCCCGGCTATAAAGCGAATCAGCCGGCGTCAGGTCCCCCATTAGCATGCGCGCCTGGGCCAGGTTACGATAGGTGGTAGCCCGGCGCAGGTCGTGGACCGGATACTTGGTGGCCACCTCCCAGGCACGGTCGAAATGCTTTTTTGCCTCAGCAGGATTGCCGGCCGCCAAGGCTTGGTTACCCTGTTCTATGAGGGATTCCCATAGACCCTGCTGGCCGGCTGTGCTCGCGGCCAACAGTAGCAGTGCCAGGCCCACCCGAACGAGCATTGGTCCCCCGGGCTGTTGATGGGAATAGCGCCCTGTAGTGATATTAATCCACCACTGTTCGGGAAAAATCAATCAAAACTCCACACTGCGTTCGAAATTTGCCCGATACCGGCATGAAACCGCGCATATACAGGCCTCTAGGAACATTTGAATGTAGCACCGTAACTGGTGTATATTTCAATAGGTTTGATTGCGCTTTGGGGGATATCTGATACTAGCAGGTTTTTAGCGAATGGTTTCGGATGAGCGGCGCCTCCGGCCGGTGATGCGGCCCATGAAAACGCCGGTCCTAAAACCACAGACTAGTCCCCAGGGGAGGAATGTTATTAAAGGTCGGCACCACCTATGAAAGCTATAATACGAGGCGATATGGACGGCATCGTCTGTGCAGCCCTGCTTACGGCCACCGGTCTGGTGGATACTGTGGAGATGGTCAATATCAAGGATATTTCGGACGGCAAGGTACGGATCACCGATAACGATATCATCTGCAACCTGCCGTTCCATCCTGATGCTTATCTTTGGTTTGATCACCATTCCAGTGAAACACGTCGTACCCCGCCCATACCGCCTGATTATCGAGGAGCTTTTAATCTGGCCCCCAGCACCGCCGGGGTGGTATACCAGTATTTTGTTCCATTCCATCCGCAGCTGCAGAAATTTGAGGGTTTGGTGCGGGACACCGATATTCTGGACGGCGCCGATCTCACCAAGGAGGAAGTTCTGAATCCCCAGGGCAACATCCTCCTCGGTCTCCTGCTGGATCCTCGAACGGGTATCGGGAACGATGTAGCTCACAGGGAGGAGTATGAAGTTTGGAAAGCCCAGATGCCCGACCTGCTCTGCGAGCACTCCACTGACGAGATCCTGGCCATGCCGCTCGCACAAAAGTGGCGTCAGATCTATCAGGACAACCTGGAACAGGCCATCGAAGTGCTGCTGGAATGCTCGCGCCTTGATGACAATGTGATCATCAGTGACTTCAGGGGGGTCCAGGTGCCGCCGGTGAGCCGCTTTATCCTCTATACTCTACCGGATTTGGCAGCCGGTAATATTTCAGTTCAAATTTCCTATGGGGAACAGGGGGTCTGGAACGAGATTGCAGTGGGACACTCCATCTTCAACCGCTCTTCCATGGTGGATGTGGGTGACCTGTGCGCCTGGTATGGCGGAGGCGGCCATCGCACCGTGGGAGTATGCCGCCCCAGTGAGGAAGACACCGAGCAGGTCCTGCGCGAAATAATCCACGCCTGTAAGGAACAGCCTACCTCTTGAGGCTTCCCCGGTCACCTCGCCATCACAACAGCTGATAACTATTCCCTAAAGTTTTCTCCGTCGATTTATGATCTAAAAACCCCTTCCCGGCCGTGGCCGGGAAGGGGTAATACTCAGCCGCTGTTTCGCTGTAGCTAGCGGATCAAGGTCATCTTGATGGTATGCGTATAGTCCGCCGTTACTAATCGGGCAAAATAGATTCCGGTGGGTACCGGTCGCCCCATGTGGTCGCTACTGTTCCAGCTGACCTTTTTAAATCCGGCGCTTTCATAGCGCTCCACCAGTCGGATGACTTCCCGTCCCCGCATATCATAGATCACCAGCCGCACGTGTGACTGCATGGGCAGCTCATAGTGCACCGTGGTCACCGGGTTGAACGGGTTGGGATAATTCTGGTGTAGCGCGAACAATTGCGGCAAGTGCGAATCATCCACCACGGCCAGCGTGCTCAGGTCGATCTCCAATGAGGATGGTCCGTCGGTGTTCCAAGTGGTATCCGAACCCGAAACGGCCCCCACCTCCCACCGGAAGGTTTCCCTCTCCACACCGTTATCTAGCATGAATGTAACCACCAGTTCCCGCAGCAAGTGTAGCTCTGGTTCAGTTACCGGTTGGGTTATTTCAAACTCGGAGTCTTCCTGCCAGAGGGCGAAGATATAAGTGATCGCATCACCGTCAGGATCACTGGAAGGTTCCCAGGTGAAAAGGATACTGGTATCGGGATCGTCGGCCTGTATAACCAGGCTGCTGCCACTGGCCGGGCCCACCAACTCAAAGCCTGTCGGCAAATCATTGACCGGAAGGATGGTCAGGGTAAAGGTGTCCTGGGCTGTGGCCTGTCCATCCATTACGGTCACCACAATCTGGGCCTTTCCATTCCAATTGGCTGCCGGGGAGAATGCCATGCTGGTATCTCCCATTGCCACAGTTACCGCTGATGTATCGCTCACGGCGCTGAAGCTCAGTGCATCACCATCTACATCAACGACGGCTGCCGCAATATCCGCCAGAGAAATCTGGGCGATTACATCTTCAGGGATAAAGAGATCGGGAATAAGGGCAATGAACTGCGGCGCGTCGTTCACCGGCAGAATCTCAAGTACCAGTGTCTCCTGGACAGATGCCCCAGCCGGGTCTGTGGCGGTCACCTCGATATTTACTGTGCCGTAATAGTTCGGTGTGAGTACCACGATCAGTTTTTGCTCACTTAAACCGAAAAACCCTTCCAGTCCCGCGTCCGCCGTGGTGGCAGCGAAAGTCAATTGGTCCCCATCCCGGTCAGTGAAATATTCACCGAGATCGGGAATCAGGGTATCAATGTACGTATCCTCAGAGATCTGCAGATCCGGTAGAGACATCAAACTGTAGGGCGACTGGTTGGCTGTCAGGCCCGCTGCAAAGCCGGAGAAGTGGGTGATCCAGCCGGTTAAGGTAAGTGCTACCTCATTCACTTCATTGGAATCGGCCACCGACCATTCACCGGTCCCTTCATTGTAGATCAACAACACCAGGTCAGCAGGTGAGGACCCGTCTGGAATCACGTCCGGATTGTAAGGTACAGTTACTGCCACCGGCATGTTGAACTGGAGACCGGTAGGGCCATAGAAGTACAGCACGCCGGCCAGCTCCGGTCCTTCCGGCGACGCGGCGAACTCACCTATTATAATGGTAACTGTATCATCTAGAGCACCAGCCGGGATGTTGATGGAGGTTCCCAACCCCGTGCTGACCTCGCCACCTTCCGGTCCCACCTCTTCATTGACGGTTTCATCACCTAAGTCCACCAGCACAGTCACAGTGGCGGAAGCGCTTCCTCCCTGCCCGTCGCTGATCGTATAGTCGAAAATGTCGGCGCCGCTGAAATCATCCTCGGGCGTGTAAACGATGGCGTCCCCGAAAATCTCTGTTTCGCCATGGGCCGCCATATCAACGGAAGTGATCGACAGGTCGTTGCCGTCGATATCATCGTCATTGGCTAGCACCGGGATTGTTACCGGCGCGCCGTCGCCGGTGGTAGCCTGATCATCCAGGGCCACCGGGTCGTCGTTAACCGCCTCGACTGTCACGCTCACACCAGCGGAGGCCGAGCCGCCCTGGCCGTCGCTCACGTGGATCGTAAAGGTAGCGTCGCCGTCCCCCTCGCCCGGGGTGCCGGAGACCGTGGCCCCGTCGGCCGACAGCCATCCGGGCAGGCCGGTGAATGAGAAGGTCAAGTCATCGCCGTCCGCATCGGTGGCAGTGGCGGTATAGCTGAAAGGTACATCCTCGGTGGCGTCGGCCGAGGTAGCCGAAGTGATTACCGGATCGTCGTTAACCGCCTCGACTGTCACGGTGACCTGTGCTTCATCTTCGACACCCTCAGCGTCCCGGATGGTGTAAAAGAAAATATCATCACCCGAGAAATTGGGCGTCGGTTCATAGGACAGGCTCTTGCCACCGTCGATGATATGCAGAACGCCGTTAGCCTGCCTGAAGTTGGTGATGATCAGATCATCTCCGTCTACATCGATATCATTGGCGAGCACATCCAGGGTGCTGACCGGGGAATCTTCGGAAACGGAGAAAGCGTCTGCCACCGCCACCGGGGCGTCGTTCACCGCGCTGACCGTGAAGGTGGCCGGGTCGCTGTCGCTCAAATCGGACGGATCGGTGGCAGTGAAGGTGATGGCCTCACTACCTGACCATTCGGCATCAGGAATGCCGATGGTTGCTATCCGGCTGCCATTGATAGAGACGGTCAACGCGCTGTTCCCGCCGTATGTCCACGTGATCTCGCTATCGGCATTGTCCAGGTCGCTTACGTACTCGTCCAGTGCGATGGTGGCAAAGGAGCCGCCCTCGCCAATTGTCTGGTTGGGGATATCCGCCACCACCGGCGCATCGTTCACCGCGCCGACCGTGAAGGTGGCCGGGTCGCTGTCACTCAAGCCGGACGGATCGGTGGCAGTGAAAGTGATGGCCTCACTACCTGACCATTCGGCATCAGGAATGCCGATGGTTGCTATCCGGCTGCCATCGATGGAGACGGTCAACGCACCATTCCCGCCATATGTCCAAGTGATCTCGCTATCGGTATTGTCCAGGTCGTCTACGTACTCGTCCAGTGCGATGGTGGCAAAGGAACCGCCCTCATCAATTGTCTGGTTGGGGATATCCGCCACCACCGGAGCATCGTTCACGCCGCCAACCGTAACCGTGACCTGTGCTTCATCTTCGACACCCTCGGCGTCCCGGATAGTGTAAAGGAAAATATCATCACCCGAGAAATTGGGCGTGGGTTCATAGGACAGGTGTTTTCCACCGTTGATGATATGCAGCTTACCGTTGGCCTGCCTGAAGTTGGTGATGATGAGATCATCTCCGTCTACATCGATATCATTGGCGAGCACATCCAGTGTACCGACCGGGGAATCTTCGGAAACGGAGAAAGCGTCTGCCACCGCCACCGGGGCATCGTTCACCGCGCCGACCGTGAAGGTGGCCGGGTCGCTGTCGCTCAAGCCGGACGGATCGGTAGCAGTGAAGGTGATGGCCTCACTACCTGACCATTGGGCATCAGGAATGCCGATGGTTGCTATCCGGCTGCCATCGATAGAGACGGTCAACGCCCTGTTCCCACCGTATGTCCAGGTGATCTCGCTATCGGAATTGTCCGGGTCGCTTACGTACTCGTCCAGTGCGATGGTGGCAAAGGAGCCGCCCTCATCGATTGTCTGGTCGGTGATATCCGCCACCACCGGCGCGTCGTTCACCGCGCCGACCGTGAAGGTAGCCGGGTCGCTGTCGCTCAAGCCGGTGGGATCGGTGGCGGTGAAGGTGATGGCCTCACTGCCTGACCATTGGGCATCAGGAATGCCGATGGTTGCTATCCGGCTGCCATCGATGGAGACGGTCAACGCACCATTCCCGCCATATGTCCAAGTGATCTCGCTATCGGTATTGTCCAGGTCGTCTACGTACTCGTCCAGTGCGATGGCGGCAAAGGAGCCGCCCTCATCAATTGTCTGGTTGGGGATATCCGCCACCATTGGCGCGTCATTAGTCCCACTAACCGTGACGGTGATGGTGCCGGTGGCGGTGTTGCCTTGATCCCCGTCATCTTGGCCCTGGTCTTTGCGCAGGGTATAGGTGAAACTGTCGACGCCATAGAAACCGGTGCTGGGGGTATACGTGAGGGTGCCGTCTTCGTTGTCGATAACCGTACCATTGGCTGGAGTCGAAAAACCATCCAGATGGATCTCTTGCCCTTTCTTCTTACCCTTGCCTTTGTCCTTGCCTTCATCGTCGTCGTCATCAGCTATCACGGTAATCGTCACCGGTGTACCTTCGTCCGTGCTGACCTCCATATCGGGCGCGGTCAGCTTATCGGCCCGCAGTACCTGAAAGCCCAGGAAAAATACCAGCAACTGTAAAGTGATTGTCCTATTGATCTTCATGCTGCCTTACCTACCTTGCTTGGTTGAACTTGATTTTTTCATTCAACCGGATATTTCACGATGGGCCACTAAGCCCGGGGAAAAAGGGCTGCCGAGCCCTTTGTTGCGTGTGATAGAATAACCCCTTGCCGTATATATTACCGTGATTAATGTCACAGAACTTCAATGGCTGTGATATTTCTCACAAGTACTTCTTCAACCCATTGACTGAGTGCCGGGTTCCATAAATCCCTTATCGGTGTTTGCAGGTAACAATTAAGCCAACCGGCTTCGATATGTGATGTTCTTCACATCTGGTGGTTTCCTGCCCGGTCCGGAACTATTAGCCATCGGTATTAACAGGGGAGCGGTATTGACGGGAATCGAGCCTATCGGCCCCCAATACATGATCCGTCAAGCGGCCGGACGGGAAGCCTCGAATTTGGCTTTCTGCTCCTGGAAATAGTTGTCCTCCGGCTGCAGTTTGATGCACACTGTGATCACTTCCAGGGCCTCGTCCACCCGTCCCAGCTTCCATAATACCTCGGCCTCGGTGTCCAATATTCCCGCCCGGCTCTCCGCCTCATCCTTTGCAGCCAGTTCCACACCCAACCGGACCCGCTCCAGGGCGTCCTCCAGGTTCTGTTCCAACTGGGTCATGCGCCAGGCATAGCTGTTCAACAGTCGCGGGGTGGCCGCCTCGATCTGAATACTGTAGTTCACCAGCTGCTTAAAACTGGCCGCTTCCGCCAGGATATCGCGCCGGGACCGGTAAATTTGAACCACCCCCTGCATCGCTTGGGCGGCGTACTCGCCCTCAGGTACAGCCTCCAGATAGGCGTCCAAGGGGTCGGTGATACTGTCCGTCAGGGCCAAGGCTTCGGCCACCTTGAATTCGCCCAACCGGCCTTCAGGTGAGTTGTCCTTGGATAGCAGCTGAACGCTGCGCCACACGTCAAACGCCTGGGCGTATGCCCCCCGATCATCCAACTTCCAGCCGTAACGCAGGAAAGCGTCCAGGTCGTGCGGATTCTTCTCGACATCCGCCCGAATACTTTCCAGTGTATTTTTGCCACTGGTAATGCGGTTTAATTCCTCCAGGAATCTGTCCGGCGGCAGATAGCCGATGATCCGATCCACCTCGCCACCCGTGGCCCGGGCGAAAACAACAGTGGGATATCCCGTGATATGATACCGCTCAGCCAGGTCCACACCCTCGCCCTTCTCGGCGTCAATCCTCATGCTCAGGAAACTATCCTCGGCGAAGGCCATCACCCGCTGGTCAGGGAACGTAACGGCATCCAGCCGTTTGCACCATACTCACCACTCGGTGTAGAAATCGAGCATAATCATATTTTCCCCGGCGGTGGCCCGGGCCTCGGCAAAGGTCCCTTGAAACCATTTGAAACTGGGCTGGGAGCCACAGCCCCACATCATGGCAGAAAGGGCGAATATTGAAAGCGTTCGTTTCATCTTTAGGATATCCAATCGGTAGCTATTAGATCAGGGGCAATTCCGTCACAAAACATTCCGAAATCATCTTTGGTCCTACCCGGCGGAGTTTAAGGGGGAACTTCCCGGCCTGCAAACAGCTTTAAGGTCTGGAAACCACCTGGACTGAAACAAATTTGATAACGAGGGCCTCAAATGAGTGCTGCAAACATCAGGCAAGTCAGTGCCGGGATCTCCGGTCAACCCACCACCGACGGCGCCGGGGTAAATCTCACTCGCTTCATCGGTTCCCCGGAGCTCCTTAACCTGGATCCATTCCTGCTACTGGATGAGTTCCGTAGCGCCGACTCTGGCGATTACCAGGCCGGTTTCCCGAACCACCCCCATCGCGGCTTCGAAACGGTCACCTATCTTAAGGCCGGGCGCTTCCGCCACCGCGACTCACAAGGCAACCAAGGGCTCCTCACTCCCGGTGGCGTCCAATGGATGACTGCCGGCCGGGGCATCATCCACAGCGAAATGCCGGAAACCACCGAGGGTCTGGTATGGGGCTACCAGTTGTGGGTCAATCTACCCGCCGAGCACAAGTTCGCGACGCCCCGCTACCAGGACATCCCGCCCGAACAGGTGCCGGAAGTGTCCGATAACGGCGCCAAGGTAAGGTTGATAACCGGGGATTACGGGGGCCAATCAGGTCCGGTCCAAACCTGGATTTCCACCCTTTATTTCGACATCGAACTGGAACCCGGCGCTGTATTCACCCACCCGGTACCGCCGGACCTGAGCGCTTTTGTGCACTTGTATTCGGGGAGCCTGACAGCCGGTCCAAAGACTGAACCTCAAGTGGCCCAGGCCAGCCGGTTGCTTGTACTGGGCGCGGGTGACACTGTTCGCCTCCAGGGGGGACCGCAAGGGGCCGGCTGTCTGCTGGTGGCCGGTGAGCGCCTGGATGAGCCTATCGTCCGGGCGGGACCGTTTGTGCTCAACACCCGTGAGCAGCTGGAACAGGCTTTCCGCGATTACCAGGCCGGGGTGCTGGACCGCTAAGCTGCTGGTCGATTCGACCCCTTGGCCCCGCCGCCGCCCCCCTATCTACCCCGACCGCTATCCGCCCAGCGGAAGTCCTCTCCCGTTTCTCGCTGGAACACGCTCAGCCCAAACTCCGGCGCCACCGCCAGGATATGGTCGAATATGTCGGCCTGAATGGCTTCGTATTGCTCCCAGCGGGTGTCGCTGATGAATAGGTAAATCTCGATGGGCAGTCCTTCCGACCTGGGGGGTAGTTGCCGCACTATCAGGGTCATGTCCTGCCGGATCTGGGGATGGTGGCGCAGGTAGCCCTCCAGGTAGGCCCGGAAGGTGCCCACATTGGTCAGCCGCCGCCCGTTGATCAATTCGCTGGCGTCCACACCCCGCTCCTGATTATACCGGGCCACCTCATCCCGCTTCCGGCGGATGTAGTCGGCTATGTAGTCGAATTTCTCGAACCGCTCCAGCATTTGCTCGTCGCACAACCGGATGCTGGACACGTTGATGGATATCGACCGCTTGATCCTCCGGCCGCCGCTCTGGAACATTCCCCGCCAGTTCTTGAACGAGGTCTCCAGCAGCTTATGGGTGGGGATCATGGTAATGGTCTTGTCCCAGTTCTGCACCTTGATGGTGTGCAGGGCAATATCGATTACGTCGCCGTCCGCATCGAACTCGGGGACTTCTATCCAGTCCCCCACCCGCATCAGGTCGTTGGAGCTGATCTGCAGGCTGGCCACGAAGGAGAGCAGGGTATCACGGAATACGAGCAGCAGCACGGCAGTAAGGGCCCCCACGCCACTGAGCAGTACCCAGGGCGAGCGGCCCATCAGCAGCGAAACCACCATGATCATCCCCAAGATATACAGCCCCAGCTTGATCACCTGCAGGTAGCTTTTCAGCCCCAACCGTTGAGCGAACTCGGTGTGCTCGAAAATGTCGTGTCCGGCATTCAGCAGGGCGCTGATCACCAGTACCACCAGCCAGGCGATCATCGCCGAGAGCAGTCGCTCCAGCGGTGTAGCGTAGGCTGGCAACAGCGCCGTAAAGTAAAACAGTACCAGCACCGGAATAATGTAGGCCAACCGGTGAAAGACCTGCCGCCGCAGCAGAATGTCGTCCCACTGGGTGGCACTGCGCTTGATCAGACTGGTCAGAGTGCGCCGGATGATCACCCGGGTCGCCAGGTACGAAAGAATGCTGAGAGCCAGCACCCCCGCCAGGGCCAGGTAACGGCCCCAGTCAAGTTGTCCCGGTAACCAGCTGGTTATATCATTAGGGGACATCGCAAGCCTGCCTTTCAGTCATTTTCATGCTCATCATTAATCCGCCCGGTCCGTCGCTCACCAAGGTCAGGCTGCCAGCTCACGGTCCACGTTCTCAAATTTATCCGACTTTACCCCCCAATGTTGAACAATAATTGGCTCGTCTATCTCTCGGCCGGTATCCCCGCCTTACGGTTCTGCCGCCGCCAATACAGCCGATAATAAGCTAGCGCTCTGCGCCCCAACGGTATATCCTGCAACCTTGCGAGCCACTCCTCCCGAGCGCTATCGGCCCGGGCAAAGGCTGACTGGGTGCACCCCCAGGGGTCGGTAGCTTCCTTGGCTTGGCTCATGAATTCCTCCTCCAGACGATCCCGGTCATCGCAAAAAGCAGCCAGCCGGGCCGAAAAATCGAACAGCACCGCCCGGTGCAACCGCTCGTGCCGCCACCACAGGCTCTCTCCATCAAATTTACCAGTGGGCTCGCCCTGGGTAGCTAGCACTGCCCCCTCGAACCACAGTGGCTTGAACACCCCCGTGCAGGGAGCCGATGTGCCGGTCACCCAGTAGGTATGGCGCCCAGGGGCCAGGTGGGCGATGAGCGATCCGGTGGACTGGGTTGCATGGCGGCTCACCGGGTTGGCGGCGTGGGCGCACAGCCGGTCGATCAACAGGTGGCGATCAGGGCGGTAGTTTGCCGTGCCGTGGTCCCGCAATAAACCCATGGCCGCCCGCAGGTTAAACCGGCCAGGTTGTTCTCCCAACCTCTCAAGCGTCCGCCCACGCCGCTTCCGGCAGGCCGTGAAGGTGTGGTAGAACCAGTCGGCATAGCAGCGGGCGAAGTGGAACGTCTCGCCGCGCTTGAGCCAACCCTTTCGCCGGGCGGTCTCGATCAGGTCCGGGTGCTGTTCATCTATCTGCTCCCCGATGGTCAAGCCGTTGCTGATGGCATACATATCCCGCACTTTGATGGCCGCCCACAAAGGCCCGGCGATCTCCAGTACCCAGGCCTCATTGGGATCAGCTATAATGTAGCTGTTGTGGTAGGTGGCCTTTTTATCCTCATAGCCGCAGATGCCGCCTTGACCGTGGTCAGCCAGCAGTTGCACCATGACCTCCAGAGCCGCCGGGGCAGTTTTCGCCCGCTCCAGCGCCAGCCGCAGCAAGTCCATACCGGTCAGGGCCGCCCCCCGGTTGAGTGGCATCCGGGACCAGACTGCTTCATTCCCGATCACCACCCCATGCTCGTTAGCCCCCATTTCCGCGCCCCACATCCAGAAGGGCCGGCTCAGTAGCACCCCATTAGTCGCGGAGGTCTGGGGAATCTCAATGTAGGTGCATCGTACTTTGGCGCCACGAGAATGATCGGCGGCAGGATGGTACTCCAGGACTTGGGCTTCATTGGGCTCCCGGTCGCTGTTCTTGCCGAAGATCAGGGCGCCGTCGGCAGTGGCTGAGGGCAGTGCCACGAATATATCACACATGGGTCACCTGCCGATCATACCTTGCAGGGGAGATAATCCTCTGCGCTGTGGTCCCACAATAAGCCTTTGTCCGCCCGCAATTAATAATTCCCCCAAGTTTAAAGGTCACTTCTCATGCCCCTCAATTGTCCAAATTACCTTTTTTATAGGTGCTGGTACTCACTAATATATTACTTCGTGAAATTCAACTCAACATCACTAAATAACTACTGATCAAAGTCGGAGTGGTATATGCAGGAAATCAGCCGGGAAGAACTAAAGGGAAAAATTGACCGCAAGGATAACTTCAAGCAGGTAATTACCTTGAGTAAAGAGGCAGTAATCCCTTGGTCCATCAATGTTACCTCGCCTGAATAGGCCCGGAGTCTGCTTACTGTTGATGATGAAGTGGTGGTATCAGGTTATCCCCTTGAATGTGAGGCAGTCTGATTTTAACCCAAAATGTCCAAAAAGCTCTAAACCAGTACGCTCGATAACAGGATTCAACGGGCCGCTGTATTACTTCATAAATGATAATTAGCAGATGTATATAGGAAGGAATCCAACAATTAAAAATGAATAAGAGTAAATTTAAAATAGGATACTCGGACATTGGGGGCGTATACATCGGGAAGAATATACAAGCGGATTTTCATAAACAGCATACCATAACAATTGTTCTAACTCTTGGTGAACCCTTCAAAATAGCTCTTAAGAACAATAGCGCGAAGACATACATGGTTGTTGTCGTTCAAAAAGATGTTTGTTACAATTTCTTGAGTAGCAGTAAGAGTTATGAAGTATTCATACACCTTGACCCCTACTCTGAAAGCGGGATCAGTCTGACCCAGAGTACAAACCTAATACAGGAACTTAGTATTAAACCATTTTCAGAAGTATTGAAGGAATTCCAAGATTGGTTTAGAAGTTCGGAAAATGACGAGAACCGGACAGAGTTTCTTATAAATAAAGTTTCCTCCATTGCAGCTAACAAGAACCCCGAATCCGTGAATATTGATGATCGCATCAAAAGAAGTATGCAACTGATTAAACAAAGTGATACCGATAAATTATCCATAAGCCAAGTAGCCAATGCCGTCAATTTATCACCAAGTCATTTTGCTCATTTATTTAAGGAAGGAACCGGTCTGCCATTCAGAAAATTCGTGCTTCATTGCAAACTCATTAAATCGTTACTGGCAATGTACAAACAAAGCAGTTTGACAAAAGCATCCTATCACGGCGGGTTTTCAGACCAACCACATTTCAGCAGGACATTCAAAAGCGCCTTTGGCATGAAGCCTTCATTGAGTCGCAAATAGTCAGTTTATTCAAGTATTGGACAGAACTCCTTAGGAAATTTGCGGTGCTAGATACTATTAGGAGATGAAAGTGATCTTTATTAACGAGCACAATAGAGTTGAGCACGAGGGGTAATTCCATGGACAAGAGATTCTTATTCAGCTTTCTGGGGGCATTCATGGTTATGTATGTCCTTGCCTTCTTTTTCCATGTGATCATTGCCGACGGCTATATCCACACGGTATTTGAGAATGTTGTCAAACCGGGTGCCCATCATGAGGAATTGTGGGGTATTCTTGTCAACTATTTGATCGTAGCACTGGCAATGGCCTGGATATATCCAAGGGGATACGACGGCGGTAGCCCCGTTACGGAAGGCTTTCGCTTTGGCCTGGCCATAGGGATTCTCGTGCATATATCAGCTGCTTTTGCGCTATCCGCTACAATGGATATTTCCTTGAGTGGAATCCTTGGAGACAAGCTATGGCATGTAGTTGAAACAATCTGTGGGGGGATAACAATCGGTCTCATCAGAGGAAAAATGAATTAAGAAAGTATTGGAACGGAGAAAATTATGCAAAAGTTTAGTACCCAGGCAGTTAAGGAAATATACGCAGGCAAAATGGCCAAAAAATATGATTTATCAATGTCGCACATATTCGGAAGATTCAAAAGGCTGGCATTTGATGACTCATCTTTAAAAAGCGGTGATAGAGTTTTAGTATTTTGCTGTGGAACAGGTTTGGATTTTCCTCATATTTTAAAAATAATTGGTAAAGATGGAAGAATTACCGGCGTTGACTATTCCCCTGAAATGCTGGCAATAGCAAAGAAGAAAATAAAAAAGTATCAATGGGATAATATTGAGTTAATCGAAGCAGACACCACTAAATTCAAGGATAAACTTGACAAGGAATTCGATGTTGGTATTTGTACTTTAGGAATGTCAATAATACCAGAATACAAATCAGCATACTATAACTTACTTTCTTATATTAAGAAACAAGGAGAAATGATTATTGGCGATGCGCAGCTAGCATCTGGTTGGCTCGCTCGTTTTAATCCTTTTACCATATTTCTTGCAAAAAGGTATGGTGGAACATATCAAGGTCATCAAAATAGCTTGGTGTTATATTCTATGATGAAAAAGGAATTAACCGAAGTAAGAAAGAGGGAATTCTTCTTCAAGTCATACTATTACTGTATCGGGAAAACCAATTGAAGAAAGATGATGCCCTCACAAATTGCAGTTGCCCTTTTCCCAAGATGTGACGATGATTCTTTCGTGTATGGCCCGGAGTGAAGCATGATAGACCGATTCATGCTATGCCGTTGAAGACTGCCCTACATTGGGTCATGGTCGGCGTACTGCCCCTGTTGGCGCAGGATACAAGGCTAATAGATTTTTCTATTGAGGACCAATTCGGGTCAATACATATTCGCGCAGAGTATAATGACCGATTGGTGGTTGTTATCGGTAGCGACCAGGGCGGTAGTCAGTTTAACCCTCTCTGGGGTGCCGCGATTCATGACGCACTGGGCTCCCATCCCGATTACGCGAGCATAGGATTCCTGGCCGTGGCTGATGTCAGCAGTGTACCCTTTTTTCTCAAAGGTATTGTCGTGAAAAGGATGTTCCCTTCAGAACAGGATCGTTGGGTACTCATGGACTGGGACGGATTGTTTGCCGATACATACGATTTCAGGCCGGACTCAACAAACATTCTCGTTTTTAACCGTCTAGGCCGCCTCGTGCTCCATGAACAAGGCCGGGAAGTGCAGGTGCACACCATACAGGCCATTGTCAAGGTTCTGACCGATTTACTATACTAGAATCCCGGCGGCGACGTTACCGGAACCTTCACCTGTTAATCCTACCCGGCAGGATGAATTCGTACTGGCGCCGTAGCAGGACGGTTTTCAGCCAGCGGTCCAGTCGCCTAAAAGCCAGAAACAGTGTCCAGATCAGTTTGTCCTCCCGGTAGTATTTATTCGCGTCTTTTACGGTGAGCGGTTGCGAGTCTGCCGGCAAGTGCTGATTAATGACCTCCAACGCCAGGGGGACTAGTTCGGGCAGCTGCTCCTTGAACAGGTTGGCCGCCAAGTCGATATACACCTGTCGCGGATCGTAGTAGCGTTCCAGCACATCCTTCAGGAACAGCCAGCGGATGATCCAGCGCAGGAAGGAAGGCGCGCTCTTGAGGAACAACTCCGGGTCAAGCTGTTCCTGGCCGCCCAGCCGCATCAATGGGGTACTGGTATCGATATAATACAGAGCGGGGCCGCTGTCGTCCGGCCGCCACACCCAGTTGGACAGTTGCCCATCGATAGCCAGCTCCACCTCGGGTGCCTGCTCGCGATTGAATTGCCACACCTTGGCAATTTCGGCCACCACCGCACCCAGCATCTCCCGCAACTCCTCGTCCGGTAACCGGTGAATGAGCTGGTGGCAGAACCGCTTATTAGGCAATTGCTCCTGGGCAATGTAGAACACCACCGGCCGCCCGGGCATTTCCACAACGGCGGTATCATCCGCCGGCAGCGTCAGGCCCGCTACAGTCAGCCGGCGGCAATAGTCATGGTATTGAAGGCGGTATCGTTCCGCCGTGGCCCGCTGATCGAACAACGGCATGCGTTTATAAGCGATACTGCTGTCCCCCCTGATCTGGAAAACGGTGGAGATCTCGCCGTACCCCAACACAGTAGCCGGCACAGCCGAAGTCTCCAGGTTTAGAGGATCTAGCCCGGCTTCAAAGGTGGTCAGCAGTTTCTGGTCGATATTCATTGGCCCCAATCAGCCCTGGCCGGTAATCCAATCGAGGCCGCGCTTTAATCTGGCCGCCGGTTTGAGCTTGCGGGCAGCGGCCAAGGCCCGGCCCAGCCGTTCCAGTACCTCGTCCACTTGATCGGCTTCCATCGTCAAGGGCGGTAGCAACTGGCACACGGAGGGGTCGTTATTGGCATAAATCAGCAGTAAGTCCTGGTCATAGGCGGTCTTGGTGAGTAGCGGCCCTGAGATTTCGCCTTTGAGCTTCAGTCCCATCATCAGACCCAGCTGGCGCAGTTCCAACAGGAATCGGGAGTGCTTGCGCTGCAACTCTACCACCCCGTCCCGGAACTGCCGCGCCAGGTAATTCACCTGCTCGAGAAAACCGGCCTCCGACGATATTTCCAGCACCCGCTGGGCTAGCCGGCAACCAATCTCTGCGCCACCGAAGGTGGAAATGTGAATAAAGGGATCGGCATGGAACACCGCCTCCAGCGGTTCGCGCAGGACCGTGGCCGATATGGGATACAGCCCGCCCGATAGCCCTTTGCCCACAACTACAATATCAGGGAGCAGTTCAAAGTGTTCAAAGCCCCACAGTTTGCCGGTGCGCCCCAATCCGGTCTGCACCTCGTCCATGATCAGCAACACACCTCGTTCCCGGCAGAGGGTCTGCACCGATTGAAAATACCCTTTATCTGGGATCACCATCCCCAAGGTGGCCGGCACCGGCTCCAGGATCACGGCGGCGGTGTCTTCATCCATAGCGGCCGCCAAGGCATTGATCCGGCCGAAAAGTACCTGCCGGAATCCCGGCGCGGTCGGTCCGAACACTCGCCGGTAGCGCAGGTCACCGGCTGCCAGGGCCAGGCCCGTATGGCCATGATAACCCCCGTAGGCCGAAATGATGGTGCTGCGGCCGGTGTGGGCCCGGGCCACCTTGATGGCCAGGTCCACCGCTTCACCACCGCCCACCCCGAAAACGGTGTAGTTCAGGTCGCCGGGCAACGACTTTGCCAGCGCCCTGGCCAGGTCCGCCCGGGCAGCACTCATCAGATGGTGATTGCCGATATCCAGATCATCGAGCGTGGACTTGAGCAGCTCGACCAGCTCGGTGTTCCGGTGTCCCAGGTTGAAGACACCGCCGTTGCAGTGCAGATTGAACAGCCGTTTTTTGCCGTCCAAGTCCCACAGCCAGGGTCCCTCCCGGCGGCCCATCACAAAGTCCATGCCGTAGCGCTGGAAAAAATCGGCCTTGCCAGAAGATACGTGCCGCCGGAATGCGTCCAGGGCAGCGGCCTTGGTGGGGGAAGGTGGGGTAGTTATTTCAGCCTCGGTGTTTGGTTTTAGTGCTAATAAGGCGGCTGGAAACTAAGATAGCGGCTCCCGGCGGCACAAGCAGCTCGGCCACCGGTAAGAATCTATAGAAATAAAGCACAGCCCCCAATGGCCGATAAGGAATGTCGTGGATGCTCAGAGCAAGAAGTATTTGAACGCTTTAATGCGGTTGGGGCGCAGAAAGAGCGCTGAACGGGAGCGTAGTCTTTCCGCTGCTGCAACGCATTTCTGCGATGCCATGCTGGCGGAACTCCAGGCTTCCTCCAGCCTGAGGACCGAGCCCGATGTGCTGAATTTCCCCGGCAACCTTATCCAACACTTTCGCTCCGGCGAACTACACTAAACTCAATCCGCATCGGTTACGGGCCAACGGGGATTCGTCTCTAGGAGGCCTACGGTTCCGCCTTCTCGGTGGGAATCAGGTGGATGCTGAAGGTGGTCCCCACGCCCACCTCACTGTGGACTCCAATCTCGAAACCCATCGCCTGGCACAACGAGCGGGAAATAGCCAGCCCCAGGCCGGTGCCGCCGTATTTGCGGGCGGTGCCACTATCGGCCTGCAGAAACGCACCGAAAATCTTTTCCAGCCGGTCGGCCGGGATACCCACACCGGTATCCACCACATCGATCCGTTCCGGGCTGGCGTTTTCCGGGCCGGTATGGACCCTGATGGTGATATTGCCCTTTTCGGTAAACTTGATGGCATTTCCCACCAGGTTGATCAGCACCTGCTTCAGGCGAAACTCGTCCGCCGCCACCGGCGTCAATTCCGAAGGAATTTCAGATTCGAGCTTCAGCGGCTTGTGTTTTACCTGGCCCTCCATCTGGGCAATCACGCCGCCAATAACCACGTCCAGGGAAACGGGCGCCATCTCCAGTTGCATCCGGCCGGCTTCGATCTTGGACAAGTCCAGGACATCATTGATCAGGTTCAGCAGGTGCCGGCCGTTTTCGGTGATGCGCTCGATGAAGGTTAGGTCCTTTGCCTTTAGGTGGCCGCCCTTGTTCTTAGCCAGGACATTGGCGAAACCGATCACCGAATTGAGCGGGGTCCGCAGCTCGTGGCTCATGTTGGCCAGGAACTCGCTCTTGGCCCGGGTGGCTTCCTCGGCTTCTTGCAGAGCTCCCTCTAAAACCATGGCGTTCAACTCCAGTTTCTGGGCATAATCGCTGAGCTTCTCCTCGGCTTTCACCCGCTCGCTGATGTCCATAAGAAACCCAACGAAAAGCACCCTATCCTCAAGACGGATCTCGCTGACCGAAAGGTGTAGCGGCACCGTCGAAGAATCCCGGCGCACACCCAGAATTTCCCGTCCGATACCGATGATGTGGGCTTCGCCGGTTTTTAGGTAGCGCTGTAAGTAGCCGCGATGCTCCCGGCCGATATCAGCGGACATCAGCTGGGTTACATTCCGGCCGATAATCTCCTGGGCCTGATATCCGAAGATCGCCTCCGCCCCCTGGTTGAACTCCTCGATAAGGCCCTCTTCATCGATTACCAGGATGCCGCTTACGGCAGTGTTCACAATCGCCCGGCTGCGGGCTTCGCTCTCGGCCAGGGCTTTTTCGAACTCGCGGCGTTCGGCCACCTCGGTGGTGAGTCGGTCCACCGCTTTCTCAGCTGTCCGGTAGGTGGTAATGTGATCCAGGACCAACCCCACGAAGGGCACCAGGTAAGCCATGATTTTAAGGAAATGGGCGATGTTGAAGTGGTTATCGAACAGCATGCTGGAACCGAAGGCCATATGCGCCTGGGTGGTTACATGCGGAATTATGCTGATGATCAATGCGTGAGAGAACACTGACGGTACCCGCTGGTAAAAGCGGGGATAGATATACAGCCCCAGGAACAGGTAAAGCACCAGTGGGACCACGTCATACGGCCGGGTGATGAAACCCAGTAAGGGGTTATCGTGGAACTGGGTATTCGGCAGAATGGCTTGAACGGCGGAGTAATGAATGATGGCATAGGCGATCAAGCCGATAACTACACTGGTGACCACCAGGAACCGTACACCTTCACCTCTGGGCTTGATCCGCCCAACCAGCAGCAGCCCTACGCCGGCGATCATGATCAGGGCGTTGAACAACCGGCAGATGGCCCAGGTGAAGGGGATCAGGTTGCGATTGTCCGCCACAGTCTCGATCAGCCGGTCCGCCGCCAGGGTATGGAAAGCATCCATGGCCCCGGAAAAGAGCAGGGCCACCCCGATGATAGCGGTGGTGTAATTCCCGGTGAGCCGGTAGTGGTTCAGCGCTAGAAAGAAGATGAAGATGGCCGTCATAAAGGCGCTCCATTCCAGGAGCGTGTGGACAAAAGCGCCCGAGAGGGAATAAAAAAGCGCATCAACCAGCTCATGGTCGGCCAGCAGCCCCAGGTCCCCGCTGGCCAGGGGCTCGGAATAGGTGCCGAAATCCACCCCCAAAAGGGTCAACAGTAGTGGCGTGATGCAGATAATCACAACCGCCAGTTGCAAGGGACGAGAAAGTTTCGTAACGACCAAATGGGTTCCTTTACTCCTGGCTACCGGTATTACCCGTTGTCCCCGGTAAAGATTGTATCAGGCCGAGAATGGACGGGTATACATCGGATATGATTTCGTTGGCAGGACTGGAGACCACCCGGTTGATCATTCGGACGAACCTGGCGGATGTCTTCTTGCAGCTGGAACGCGATTGGACCGCATGGTTCACGGCCCGGGCTGGTCACCCCACGGTTTCAGGCCTTACCCAGGAGTCGCTCGATCTTTTCGATCAGTTCATCCTCGTCCATGATCGGCTTGGATTGGTACTCATCGAATCCCAGGGCCAGGTATTTATCCCGGTCGCCCGCCATGGCGTGGGCCGTGAGAGCAATCACCGGCAGGCTCTGTAGGTTCGCATCCGCCCGCAGGTGTTGTAGCACCTCCGGGCCATCCATCTCCGGCAGGGAAATGTCCAGCAGCACGAGGTCCGGCCGCTCCCGTTTCATCCCCTCCAGTGCCTCCTTGCCGTCGGCATATTCCTGGATGTCGTAGATATCATCCAGCAAGGCCCGCACCAGCAACCGGTTGTCCGGGTTATCCTCTACCACACAAACTTTTTTCATTGCCATGATAATGCTCCCCTCAATCCCGGTTCCGGGAAAAGATTTTCCCTTTTTGGCCCGGAATGCTTACCAGGTTCCCCCCGGCCGGCAGAACTGGCTTCTAAACTTACGCGCTCATCGGCCGTGCAGTCCCATCACCAGACGATGCCCTGTTCGCGGGCCTCCTTAAGGCATTCGGTTACCGCCTGCTTCAAGGGCACTGCCCCGAGCTCCTTGGCCGAAACACAGACCACTATTTTATCGGTATGATACTTGGATACTATGTCGCGCCGGAAGCCTTGGGCTAGCATTTCAACAAGTATTTCGGCCCTGGTAATCATTGATCCTCCTTGCCGAGCGGGGAAAATTTCTCCGGTTGCAGTTACTGGAATCTAATAATAATGATACCGCCAGGGGAAATTCTTTTGCGCTCCTGGCCGGTTTGTTACCAGTACTGGAGGTCTCAATTGAGCTTGACCGGAGATGGCAGCCCATTATAACCCAACCAGTAGTCGCCCAGGGCTCGCATCATTTTCGAGAATCCGTCGAAGGTAGTGGGTTTCACCAGGTAACCGTTGGCATAGTGATCATACGCCCGGCGCAGGTCGCTTTCAGCTTCGGATGTGGTCAGGATCACCACCGGAATCCAACGTGTGCTTCGCGAACCCTTCAGCCGTTGCAGTACTTCCAGCCCATCGATTCTGGGCAGTTGCAGGTCCAGGAGTACCAGGGAAGGCAGCCGCTCCTCACCACCGTTTGGCTCAAGAGCTGCGGCAATATATTCCAGTGCGGCCTCACCGTCGAGCAGGTGAATCATTTGGGGCCTCGGTACGATCGTGGAAGCTGCCTTCATTATCAGTTCGGCGTGCGCAATATTGTCCTCGACCAGCAGTACCGGGCCTGAACGTTTCAGGTGATTATCGATGATCATTGCCCACCTCCTGCTTTGACCGGTAATAATACATAGAATCGGCTGCCTTCCCCAACCTCGGATTCCAGCCTGACTTGCCCTCCATGGCGATCGATAATCTTCTTGATCAGGGTCAGGCCTACCCCTTCACCGGCGGTAACAGAGGGGTTCATACGGTGGAACAGTTGAAACACTCGGTCGTTGTCCTCGGACGCTATGCCGATACCATTATCTTTCACGCAATACTCCACCAGCCCGTCGATCTGTAGACCGCTAATCCTGATAACGCCGGACCGCTCGACGTCCAGGTACTTGAGGGCGTTGTCAAACAAGTTTGAAAACACCTGCCCGATCTGCAGCCGGTCGCCATAACAAGATGGCAAATCCCCGATTTCTACCTTAACCCCCGCCTGTTCAATCCGGTAGGAAAAGCTGTGCATTATTTCACCCAGCAAGGCGCTCATATCCAACTGCTGGATTTCGATGTCCATCTTGCCCAGGCGCATCAAACGCAACAGGCCGGAGATGAGCGATTCCATCCGACGGGCGCCCTTGCTGATATGCTCCACGGCTTTACGGGTATCGATTTCCAGCAGGTGCTGCAATTGCCCGAGTGCCGCGTCCTTCTTACCCAGGCCACTGAGCGTTTCCACGGCCTGCTCGATGTTCCGATCGATCACACCGGCAAATCCGGCTATATTGACCAGTGGTGACCGCAAATCATGTGAACTGATGTGCACTATCTGCTCCAAGTCGGAATTCTTCGCCTCCAGGGATGTTAACAATCTTTCCCGTTCCTCTTCAGCCTCAAAACGTTTGGTAATATCCCTTGCTATGGATAATACAGCCGTGCGGCCGTCCAACGCGAATAGATTGGCGTTTACCTCTACCGGTATTTCTCGGCCATCCTTAGTTACATGGACGGTTTCTAGATTGATCTGTTTTTTATGGAGCAGCCGTTTAAATCCCGCCTTAAGGGCTGCCGGTTCCAGTTTACTGATATCTGCAACTGTCAGGTTCAGCAACTCCTCCCGTGAATATCCCAGTCGCTGGCAGACAATATCATTGACCTCGATAAATTTGCCGGGATCTTTCTCAGTAAGATGATAGACAAACAGGGCATCGTTGCCAATATTGAACAGCAGGCGATATCTGTTTTCGCTTTCTTTGAGAGCATTATCAGCATGTTTATGTTCGGTAATATCCCGCACGATTCCCAGCACCTCATTGTTACCCATTCGAACTTGCCGCGACTCGAAATATTTTTCCTCGCCGTCCAACGGCAGCATATATTCAAAAATCGCCGGCTCACCGGTAATAAGTGCTTCCTTCAATTTCCCCAAGGAACGGTCGGCAATATCCTCGGGTAATATTTCGCGGATATTGCGGCCCAGGAACTGTTCCGGCGGGATCGGGGTTTCGAACTCGCCGCCAGGCTCGAATTCCAGGAATGTACCTTCTTTATCGAAGGTAAACAACCCATCAGGAATCGCATTTATCAAGGCCCGGTTCTTGGCCTCGCTCTTTTGCAGCCGGGCTACCGACCCTTCCAACCGGGCAATTATCGGATTACTGACCTTAAGAAAGACCCAGCCCCCCAAGGCTATCACCAGCATAGCGATCACAGCGACGACCATACCTGCTCGCCAGAACGGTGCCCGTATCTCGGCCATGTCGATTTTGGCCACAATACCCAAGTCCAACTCGCCCACAGGCTCATAGGCCGCCAACACCAATTGGCCGCGATAATCCAGCCCCATCAGGGTACCGGAGGCCCCCGACAGCGCTAGCCGCATAGGCTCAGCCAATTCAGTATCAAAAGGCAGCGACCGGGGATATTCCAGGTCATAGTGCCGGTGACTCAGTAGAAATACAATCGAGTCGGCCGCCAGCTGCGCCAAGGTAAACTCTCCGGTCTCACCATATCCTTCGTGTTGGCTGTGGGCGTCCACAATCTGACTGATGGTGGCCTGGCGGGCGCCGGCCGGATAGTCGTGGCTATAGATCGCATCGAACCGGGCCACTGCTTCGATCAGCCGGGCTTGGGTCTGGGCCGTCTCTACCAAGTGGCGTTGTTCTTCAGTCACAGCCGCCATGTATAAAATACGGATGGCCGTAGCGGTGGTGATTATGGCAACCGCCACCATGATTGCTATTAAGACCAGGAATCTTCTGCGTTCACTCATTATCCGTCCTTCGCCTTCGCAAATGGTTGCATTGGAGGAGATTTACTTTACCTCCAACCCAGGCATAATGTAAGCAACTTTTCGGGTTCCGACTGCCAAGTAGAGCACATTCCACCGGTTTAACGCCAGCTTGCTTTTCCCAGCCTGATTTGTTACCTTCGCCCAACAGTCCTAAATTTAAGAAAGCATACGATTTTCCGCCATGCGATTATCAGTAGTAAGCCTAAGTCATGGAGCCGTGGAAATAATGAATAAGCAGTATCTTATATTTATCAAGAGCTTATTAATCGTTAGCGCTGCTTTCTCCCTGCTTTCCGCTGAGTCAAAGGTGTTGTTCTTAAAGTATTTTGATAGTGTGGGATCAGTAAATGTTTTCCAGATACAGAAGCTCGAGAATGGTTGCATCATTCTCGGACACAAATCCCTTTCTGAAGGTGAGCATATGGGTTACTGGCTGGTGCGGACGGATGCGAACGGCGACACCCTCTGGAGCAGCTTCCAAGGTGGTATCGGAGAGATAGCCGGTTATGACCTCCGCCAGACCCAGGACGGCGGCTTCGTGATTGCCGGGGTCACAACCGCTGATAGTGGTCAAACCCTGGATGTCTGGTTGGTGCGGACAGATGAGCACGGGACCCTACTTTGGTCTCGCAGCTACAGCCGTAGCGAGGATGACGAGGGCCTGGCGGTGATAGAAACCATTGACGGGAACTATATTGTCGCCGGGTTTACCATGAATGCTGAAATGGGGAGAGATCTCTGGCTACTAAAAATGAACTCGTCAGGCGATAGCTTGATGTCACGTATTTATGGTTTTGATGGTGTGCCCAGCCAACGGATTCTTTATCCCCAAAAACTTACGGTCACGGAAGCAGGCTTTCTCGTAGCCGGTTCAGCAGGCGGTAGTACCTTCATGACGGAGTTTGACGCGAACTTGGACACACTTTGGTCCCAAGTATTTTCGGGTGTCAGCACTCAGCATTTAGTTGGAACTGAAAATGGTTATTTGAGTTACGGGAGCTACTATAATGATCTTGACCATGAAACTCAGATTCACCTGGTATATATTGATCAAAATGGTATGGAATTGCAGCGCTATTCACATTGGTTCCAAAATTCGCACCTGAATGTCTCAACCGCCTCTCTTGGTGACTTAATGTTCGGCGGTTATGTAACCACTTATTTCAGAGATGATGGTCCCCTCATATTCATCCGTGTTGATCAGTATGCCAGCCCGATGTGGGAATTCACAGTTCAAACCGATCTAGCCCTAAAACCCGGTGCAATGGTTGAAACTGGCGTAGATACATTCATGGTGGCCGGTTACATATGGGATGAAGAAATGTCAAAAGGTATGTGGCTGATATCTTTTCGATATGACAGTACCCAAGCGGGCTTCGATACTACCATCATCGACACAACCATCATCGATACCACAATTATTGACACAACTATCATCGATACCACTTTGACAATTTATTATCGGCCTAATCAGAACAAAGTTGCTCAATTCGCCCCCGTCCAATATCAGCTCTACCCCGGTCATCCCAACCCCTTCAACCCAACCACCACCCTCGGTTTCGACTTGCCGGCAGCGACTTCCGTCACCCTGATGATCTACGACCTCACCGGCCGGGAGGTAGCCCGGCTGGCAGACGGTGGCTATCTGCCCGGCTATCACCAAGTGGTCTGGGATGGGAGAAATGCTTCCGGCCGGCTGCTACCCTCCGGGATATATATCGCCCGGTTGATAACACCCGAATACACCAAATCCATCAAGATGTTGCTACTGAAATAGTCAAGCGCATAATCCGCCGCAGGCGGGACTGCTGAAATAGGCCTGCCCTAAGCTTGACGAAGGAGGCTGGAGACTTGAGGCTAAGGACTGGGGGCTGGGGCGGCCGGCGAGTCTCAGGCCCGCACTTTGCGCCGCACCAGGGCAGGCTGCTTGTCCCCGCTGACCACCTCCTTGGTGATCACGCAGCGCTCCACCCCTTCCATGGACGGCAGGCGGTACATGACGTCCAGCATGGCCCCTTCCAGGATGGACCGCAGCCCCCGGGCGCCGGTCTTGCGCTTGGCGGCCTGGCGCACCACTTCCTTGAGCGCCGCCGGCTTGAACTCCAGGGCGATATCCTCCATGGCGAACAGCTTCTGATACTGCCGTACCAGGGCATTGCGCGGCTGGGTAAGGATAGCCAACAGGGCCTCTTCACTAAGCTCTTCGAGGGCACAGGTCACAGGCAACCGGCCCACCAGCTCCGGGATGAAGCCGAACCGTACCAGGTCCTCCGGCTCCACCTGTTGCAATAGGCGGGTGATATCCAGCGAGTGCTTGCTTTTAACCTGGGCCTTGAAGCCCATGGCCGAGGACTGCACCCGCTTCTGGATGATGGTCTCCATCCCCTCGAAGGTGCCGCCGCAGATGAACAGGATATGCTTTGTGTCGATATTCAGCAGGTTCTGCTCGGGGTGTTTGCGGCCCCCCTTGGGCGGCACGGACGCGACGGTGCCCTCCAGGATTTTGAGCAGCGCTTGCTGCACCCCCTGGCCCGACACGTCCCGGGTGATGGAAATGTTCACTTCCTTACGGCTGATCTTGTCCAGCTCGTCGATGTAGATTATGCCCTTTTCGGCCCGCGAGAGGTCAAAATCAGCCGCCTGTAGCAGCCGTAGGATGATGTTCTCCACATCCTCGCCCACGTAGCCTGCTTCGGTGAGGGCAGTCGCGTCGGCGATGGCGAAGGGCACGTCCAGAAAGCGCGCCAACGTCTGGGCGATAAGGGTCTTACCGGTGCCGGTGGGACCGATCAGCAGGATGTTGCTCTTCTCGATCTCCACGTCATCGTCGTCATCTACCTTGGCGGTAATCCGCTTGTAGTGATTGTAGACCGCCACCGCCACGGTCTTCTTGGCCTGTTCCTGACCGATGATGTAGCGGTCCAGCTCGGCTTTGATTTCGGCGGGGCTGGGCAGCCGCTCTAAGACGAATTCTTCACTTTGACGGCGGGTCTGCTGCACCACCTTGGCCGAGGCCCACACGCATTCCTCACAGATTTGAATCCCTCGGGGGCCGGCCACCATCACCGGCACTTCCTGGCGGGTGCGGCCACAGAAAGCACACACTTGGGCCGTATCATCCCCTGGCGTCTGTGAGTCCGAATCGGGCATGATCAGTCGCGGGTTACCAGGATCTCGTCGATAATACCGTAGGCCTTGGCTTTCTCCGCAGACATGAAAAAGTTGCGGTCGGTGTCCTTCTCGACCTTACGCAGATTTTGCTTGGTAAGACCGGCCAGTAACCTGTTCAAGTCCTTCTTCAGCTTAATGATCTCCGTGGCCTGAATCTCAATATCCGAAGCCTGACCTTCTACGCCCCCCATAGGCTGGTGGATCATGATCCGAGCGTTGGGCAGGGCGGAACGCTTACCCGCAGCGCCGGCCGCCAGCAGTACAGCCCCCATGCTGGCCGCCTGGCCCATACAGATGGTGGCAATCTCCGGTTTGACGAACTGCATGGTGTCCAGGATCGCCAGCCCTGCGGTGACCGTCCCGCCGGGAGTGTTAATATATAAGAAAATGTCTTTCTCCGGTTCCTCCGCCTCCAGAAATAGCAACTGGGCGATGATCAGGCTGGCCACTGTGTCATCGATGGGAGTGCCCAGAAAGATGATCCGTTCCTTCAGCAGCCGGGAGTAAATATCATAGGCCCGCTCCCCACGGGAACTCTGCTCTACAACCATCGGCACCAGGACACTGCCATGCTCATTCATCACTTGCCACCAACCTTCCTGAGTTCATTCGAGGATTTATGCACTACCTTGATTTTGGCATGCTCCTTCAGCCGGGCCATCAACCGGCTGGTACGTAGTTCTTCCTTGAGATTGCGCCGGTTTTCCGGGCGCCGGTAGAAGTTTCTGATCCGCTGGGTCTCCTCACCGTTGCCGGCGGCCAAGTCCTCTATCCGCTGCTTCAGGGCATCATCGTCCACGGTGATGTCCTCTTCCTGCAACAACCGGGTCCGCAGCAGGAACCACTTGATGTTCCAATTGATGGAGGCCCGATGCTCATCCCGTACCGCTTCCCGGTCGATCTCCTCCGGCCGTATTCCGTCCTGTTGGATCTCATTGATAACATTATCGAGATAGTTCTCGAACATTGATGCCGGTGCTTCTAAGTCGGCGTTACGGACAAAGTGATCAGCGATCTCCCGGGTGAGACGTCGCTCGGCGTCCCGCTCGAAGGAGGCCTGGATGCGTTGACGCAGGTTTTGGCGCAGCTGCGCCACGTCTTCCGCGCCGGGGTCCGCCTGCCGAGCGAAAGCGTCATCCAGATCAGGCAGGATGCGCTCGGTTACTTGCCGGACGGTCACCTCGTAGTGGGTGGGCGGCCCAGCATCTGATGGAATGGTCACCCGGCGCGTATCGCCGCTCCGGGCGCCACTCAGCCGTTGCAGGTTCTCACCGCCGAAGGGACCGTCGGCATTCAGCTGGATGTACTGGTTCTCCGCTTTCCGACCGATGAGGGGGGTGCCGGCCTCGTCCACCTCCTGCAGGTCCGCCAGGACGAAGTGATCCTCGGAGGCCCCATCATCAACGGTTTTGAGAGTGGCCTGCTGGCGCCGTAAATCCTCCACGGCCCGTTCCACGTCATCATCTTCTACATCGAATATGATCTGCTGGAATTTCAGGCCCTTGGTATAATTGGGCAACAGCACTTCAGGTTCCACTTCGAAAGTGGCCTCAAATCGCAGGCTTTCCCCCTCGTGGAAATGCACCTCCCGGATAGTTGCCTGGTTGATCGGTTTCAACCCCGATTCATCCAGACCGGCCACGTAATATTCCTGAACGGCCGTTTCGGCGAAATCGGCTTCGGCCACCGGGCCGTACTGCCGCCGGATGATTTGCGGAGGCACCTTGCCCTTCCGAAAACCGGGCAGCTTGACCTTCTTGGTGAACTTGCGCAGGAAAGCCGCATATTTCCCTTCCAGCTCCTCCCAGGGCACCGCCACAACCAGCCGCCTGGTGTAATCGTTTATGACGGTAGCGTCACACTGCATTTGGATAGATCGACCTGCTTTGGATTCCCAACATAACGGCCGAAACTTACCATGTCCGGCCACCAAGATACAGTCCCATTCGTGGCCATTGCTCGGGCCGTCCATCAGGATCGGGGCGGGAACGCATTGCTTGTTTATGTACCGGTAGTGCTTGTAACCTAACTGGTGGCCGCAAAGGCGAAGGTATCCCGAAAACAAATACGATGGCCTGATATGGAAACTCACACACCCCAAGAGCCGTCATTGACCCAGCTGCGCACTGAAATCGACCGAATCGATCGCGAGTTGTTCTCTCTGATCGCCCGGCGGATGACGCTGGCCAGAGTGATCAGAGACCATAAACGAGCCCGGGGATTGCCCATCAGGGACCCGGTGCGGGAGGCTCAGCTCAAAGCGCGCCTGAAGGAATTCGCCACCGGTGTGTTGGAACCTAGACACGTGGAGGAATTGGCCGCTGTGCTGATCAGAATTTCGCGGGACCTGCAAGCGCCGGCCACCGAAGGTCGATAGGGCTGGTCATTTTGCCCCCTCACTCAAGAGGAGAAATTACCGACTCAAGCAGCTTTAAAAACCGGTTGCCATCCGGTATCACTGATACTAAAATTGCCGCTGAGTGCCAGTTTAATACAGCCTTCAAGGAGTAACCATGACCGAAGCACAAACAAGGCCCGTGTAACGTGAGGATGATGGACGTCGGAAGAAATGAAGAACGCCGCAATGCCGAATTAAAGGTAGAGGCCGACCGCCGGTTAGAAAATAGCTAGCCCCTTCGTCCGGTTTCAATCCCGATCGAGGATTCGGCCCCTAGCCGGTTGAGTCCTAAACCACCCTGTCTAAAAAAAAGATGACTGCGGCTGCAATGCTGCCTAAATTCGGTCGTCATGATTTCAACCCGCTTGGTTCGATTTTACTTTTATTATTGGTGGCAGCCCCCACAGGGTTAACCTGGCGCCCGTAACACTAGTAATTGAGACCCAGCGCGAGTGACCCTGTTCAAAGTGGACGGGGTTTTTTATTATTACGGCAACTAAAAGGCCTGAATCTTGATGGACTTCGAACAATTTGCCGCCTTGGCCGGAAAGCATACGGCCGTCCCGGTGTATCGCAAGGTGTTGGCGGACCTGCTGACACCGGTGTCGGCCTACATGCGCTTAGCCGAGGTCTTCCGGCCCACGGTGTTGTTGGAGTCGGTGGAGGGCGGCCGCCAGTTCACTCGCTATTCGTATATTTGCCTTGAGCCCCGCCTGCGCTTGACTCATGCCCATGGTGAGACGTTCCTTGAAGACCAGGCCGGCCGTCACAAAACCGGCGATCCTTTGTTGGTGGCCATGAAGAAAGTACTGGCGGAATACCAACCCCCCGAGTTGGAGGAAGTGCCCAGCTTTTGCGGCGGTTGGGTGGGTTATTTGGGTTATGAGACGGTAACCTGGACAGAGGACATTCCTGTGCACCCGGCCGGGGAAAAGGACATCCCGGACGCCGTTTTCCTGCTGTTCGAAACGGTCATGGCCTTCGACCATCTCAAACAGGAAATCATAATCTGCCACACGACCCGTATAGACCGGGACCGGCCGCTGGAAGAACAATATAAAGAGGCCCTGGCCGTGGTGGACCGGGTGGGCGAGAACCTGCACACCGACATCGACTATCAGACCCCCAACAAAACCGCAGCCTCGGAGCTGACCGCCAATATGACCAAAGGACAGTTTATGGCAGCGGTGCAACAGGCCCGGGAATATATTTTCGCCGGGGACGTATTCCAGCTGGTGTTGAGCCAGTGTTTCCAGCGGGTTAGCGCAGTGGAACCCCTCACACTCTACCGTGCCCTGCGCAACATCAACCCGTCACCCTACTTGTTCTGTCTGCAGCTGGAGGATTTCGCTGTAATCGGGGCTTCACCGGAGCTGTTGGTGAAAGTCGAAGATAATGAGATGATCATTCGTCCGATTGCCGGCACCCGCCCCCGGGGCAAGAATCGGGTAGAGGACGGCCGGCTGGCAGAGGAACTTCTGGCCGACGAAAAGGAACGGGCCGAGCACCTGATGCTGGTGGACTTAGGGCGCAATGACGTCGGTCGAGTCAGCCGGCTGGGGTCGGTTGAGGTGCACAGATTCATGACCGTGGAAAAATATAGCCATGTGATGCATATCGTCAGCGATGTCCGGGGGCAGCTGGAAGCAGATAAGGATATCTTCGACGCCCTGCTCTCCGGTTTCCCGGCGGGGACCCTCACGGGAGCACCCAAGATTCGGGCCATGGAACTGATCAACGAGCTGGAGCCGGACCGCCGGGGAATCTATTCCGGCGCCTTGGGTTACGCCGATTTTCATGGCAACCTGAACACCTGTGTGGTCATCCGGACCCTGCTCCACCAGGATAATGTGATCAGTTTCCAGAGCGGGGCAGGCATTGTGGCCGATTCCGACCCCCAAACTGAATACGACGAGTCCATGAGCAAAGCTATGGCTATCATGCGGGCCATCGATTTTGCCGAAAACGGTTTGCAATGATTCTGGTGCTGGACAATTACGACTCGTTCACCTATAACCTGGTGCAGTTTATCGGCCTGATCACGGCGGACATTAAGGTGGTGCGCAATGACTCGCTAACGGTGGAGGAGATCGCGGTGCTGGCCCCGGAACGGATCGTAATTTCACCTGGCCCCGGCCGCCCGGAGGATGCCGGTATCTCCATCGCCCTGGTGCAGCGCTGGGGAGCGGAAATCCCGATCCTGGGCATCTGCCTGGGGCACCAGGCCATCGCGGCGGCTTTTGGCGGGCAAGTCGTTCGGGCGCCGGAAGTGGTGCACGGCAAAGTGTCGACCATCAGCCATGACGGCGACCCGATCTTCGCCGGCCTCGACAGTCCCTTCCAGGCCACCCGCTACCACTCACTGGTGGCCGATGAGGCCAGCCTGTCGCCCGACCTGCAGGTAACAGCCCGCACGGATAACGGACTCATTATGGGCTTGCGGCACCGCCACTTCCTGCTGGTGGGCCTGCAGTTCCACCCTGAATCGATTATGACCGACAATGGACCACGGATGATAGCTAATTTTATCAAGGGGATTAAATGAAGGATATCCTTAATCAATTACTCGGTCACCGGGACCTGTCGATGGATCAGGCCCGGGAGGCCATGTACCGGATCATGTCCGGTGAATTCAGCGACCTGCAGATCGCCGGTTTTTTAGTCGCGCTGCGGTCTAAAGGGGAGACCTCCTCCGAGATTGCCGGCTTCGCCCAGGCCATGCGGGAGAAGATGATCAAGGTGCCCATAACCGTAGAGGCCATCGACGTGTGCGGCACCGGCGGCGACGCCAAGGGTACTTTCAACATATCCACCGCCGCTTCCTTTGTGGTAGCCGGGGGGGGGGTACCGGTGGCCAAACATGGCAACCGTTCCATAACCAGCAAGTCCGGGTCGGCCGATGTGTTGTCGGCCCTGGGCGTGGACATCACCAAGCCGCCGGAGGAGGTGGCCCGCGCGGTGGACACTATCGGGATCGGGTTCATGTTCGCCCCCTCCCTGCACCCCGCCATGAAACACGTCATGCCGGCCCGCCAAGCCCTGGCCATCCGCACCGTATTCAATATACTCGGGCCACTGTGCAACCCGGCCGGGGTCAAGCGGCAGGTGATGGGTATTTTCGATGGCACCCTCACAGATATCCTGGCGAAGGTATTCAAGAAGTTGGGCGCCCAGCAGGCCTACCTGGTGCACGGCGAGGATGGGCTGGACGAGATTACCACCACCACGGCCACCAAAGTCAGCCACCTGCTGGAAACCGGTGTTATCAAGTCCGGAGTAGTAAGTCCCCGCAGCCTCGGTCTGTCGCCGGCCAAAATGTCGGACCTGCAAGGCGGCACCCCAAAGGACAATGCCCGGCTGATCCGGGAAATCCTGTCAGGTACGGCCGGACCGCCACGGGACATCGTAGTACTCAATGCCGCCGCCGGCCTGCTGGTGGGGGGTAAGGTTGCGGACCTACAAACCGGTATCGCTTTGGCCCAGGAGAGTATCGACAGCGGGCGGGCCCTCAAGGTGCTGGATAAACTGATTGCCTTCTAATAACCAAAGATGACGATTCTAGACGAAATAGTAGCCTATAAACGGGAGCAGGTGCGGGAGCTGTGCCGGCGGCATCCATTACCAATCCCGGCCCAACGCCCGGACCCGGCCCGCGACTTTTCAAGCGCGCTGGCACGTCCCGGCCTACAGGTGATCGCCGAGATCAAGCGCCGCTCACCTTCCCGGGGGGCTATCCGCCCGGATATCGATCCAGCCGACCTGGCGCGACAGTACCAGGCCGCCGGGGCCGCCGCCATATCAGTCTTGACCGACGACAAATATTTCGGCGGCAGCTTGCAACACTTGCAGATGGTCCGGGCCGCCGTGGACCTGCCGGTGCTGCGCAAGGACTTTATCATCGATCCCTACCAGGTGCATGAATCGGCGGCGGCCGGGGCGGATGCCATTCTGCTGATCGCCGACTGCCTGGATGAAACTGTTTTGGCCGAGCTGTATGAGCTGGCCGGTTCGGTGGGACTGCAAGTGCTGGTGGAGGGTTACTCGGACCACAGTCTGGCGGCCATCCGCCGGCTGGCTCCCCAGGTCGCCGGGATCAACTCCCGCGATTTGGCTACTATGCAGGTGAATCTGGCGGGAATGCTTGAACGCCGTTCGCTATTGCCGGAGCAGGCAATCCAGGTGGCCGAATCGGGAATCGCCTCCACTGATGACCTGCGAGCTGTTGCCTCAGCAGGCTTCGATGCCGCCTTAATCGGGACGACCCTGTTGCTTACGGGTGACCCCGGTGCTAACCTGAGAGCCCTGTTGGCCGGAAGGCCTCTTCCTGAGGAGGCGGTATGATCCCGGTCAAGATTTGCGGTCTCACCAACACCGAGGATGCGCAGTTGGCGGTGCGGCTGGGAGCGGCCGCCGTCGGGATGATCTTCTTTGAGGCCAGTCCCCGTTGTGTCGCCCCCGCCCAAGCCCGAGCGATCACCGCCGGGTTGGATAGCGCCGTGACTAAGGTGGGGATATTCGTCAACGAGCCGCCGGAGCAGGTCAACGCCGTGGTATCTGCGGTGGGATTGGACCTGGTACAGCTCAGCGGTGACGAGTCGCCGGAGGACTGTACTCGCATTACCGTTCCGGTGATCAAGACCCTGCATGTTGGCCAAGATTTTGATGCTGCGTTGGCCTCCGGTTACGATGTCCGGGCGCTGCTGCTGGACACTCACCGGCGCGGTAGCTACGGCGGCACCGGCCAGTCTTTCGATTGGCAGGCCATTGATCGCGGCGCCCTCCACCGACCGGTGGTTCTCTCCGGCGGGCTGCACGCCGGTAATATCCTGGAGGGGATCGCAACACTGGCCCCGGACGCGGTTGACCTTGGCAGCGGCGTGGAAGCGGCGCCCGGCCGGAAAGACCCGGAAAAATTGGCGGCCCTGTTCGCCGCCTTGAAAAGTACTCGAGCCACCGATGCCGTCCTCTTCTAAGCCACAGCGCTACTCGCAGCCCGACGACCACGGTCACTTCGGGGTCTACGGCGGCCAGTACGTCCCCGAAACATTGTTGCCGGCCCTGAAGGAACTGGAGGCCGCCTACCGCGCAGCCGGCCAGGATCAATCTTACTGGAAAGAGCTTAACCAGCTGGCGTCCCACTATGCCGGTCGCCCCACACCGCTGTATCATGCTCGCCGGATCAGTGCCCAGCTGGGTGTGGAGGTCTACCTCAAGCGGGAGGACTTAAACCACACCGGCGCCCATAAAATCAATAACGCCCTGGGGCAGGTATTGCTGGCCCGGCGGATGGGCAAGAGCCGAATCATCGCCGAGACCGGTGCCGGCCAGCATGGGGTGGCCACCGCCACCGTGTCCGCCCTGTTCGGCCTGGAGTGTGTGGTATATATGGGCGAGGAAGACATGCGGCGCCAGGCGTTGAACGTCTTCCGCATGGAGTTGCTGGGAGCCCAGGTCCGACCGGTGGGGTCCGGCAGCCGTACGCTGAAGGACGCCGTTAACGAGGCCATCCGTGATTGGGTAGCCACCGTGGAGCATACTCACTACCTGATCGGCTCGGTGGTGGGCCCTCACCCCTATCCCCTGCTGGTGCGCGATTTCCAGGCGGTGATCGGGCGGGAGGCCCGGGAGCAATATTCAAAGCAGGTGGGCGGCGTACCCGACCTGTTGCTGGCTTGCGTAGGCGGCGGTAGCAATGCCATCGGCCTATTTCACCCCTTTCTTGATACTGACGTCCGGATGGTAGGTGTTGAGGCCGCCGGTCACGGCCTGGACTCCGGTGAGCATGCCGCCACTTTGACTAGGGGCACACCGGGAGTGCTGCACGGCTCGGCCGGTTACCTGCTGCAGACCGGCGACGGCCAGGTACGCCTGCCCCATTCCATCAGCGCCGGACTGGATTATCCCGGCGTGGGGCCTGAGCACAGCCTGCTCAAGGACCTGGGACAGGTGGAATACCTCACCGCCACCGATGAGGAAGCACTAGCGGCCTTTGGGTGGCTATCGGAACTCGAGGGAATTATCCCGGCCCTGGAGGTAGCCCACGCCCTGGCGCTGCTCCAGCAAAACCGGCTAGGACTGACGGACGGCAGCAAGGTCGTGGTTTGCCTGTCAGGACGAGGCGACAAGGACGTACAGACCGTGGCCCGGGCACTGGGCAGGGAATTGCCATGAGGCGTATTCCCCAGGTGATGGCCGCCCCCGGCAAGAAACTGGTGCCGTTCATCACCGCCGGCTACCCGCAGCTGGAGAGTACCGTCCCCCTGGTGCTGGCCGCGGAGCGGGCCGGAGCTCAGCTGGTGGAGTTGGGCATGCCCTTTTCGGACCCGCTGGCCGATGGCCCGGTGATCCAGCAGAGCAGCCAGACCGCCCTGGAAAACGGAGTAACCGTCCCGTGGATATTGAAGACCGTGGCGCTCATTCGGGAGCAATCGCAGGTCCCCATTATCTTGATGGGGTATATCAACCCCATCCGACGGATGGGGGCGGTAAATTTCCTGCATCAGGCTGCCGGGGCCGGCGTGGATGGATTGATCATCCCCGACCTGCCGCCGGAAGAGGACCCGGGATTCTTTGAGCAGGCCCGGGCAGCGGGGCTCAGCACTATCTTCCTGGTGGCCCCCAATACCAGCAACGAGCGGATAGTCCACCTGGGGCGGGAAGCCCGGGATCTGCTTTACGCCATTTCCATCATGGGCGTCACCGGTACGGCCTTGAGCGCCCGACGACAGCTCACAGACTATTTAAAGCGCGTCCGGCTCAACGCGCATGTGCCGTTTGTAGTGGGCTTTGGGATCGCCACAGCGCAGGATGTGCGCCGGGTAGGCAGCCTGGCCGATGGGGTGGTGGTGGGCAGCGCCCTGTTGAAGCGCCTAGCCCGGGCCACCGATCCGCCGGCCGAGGCCTATAATTATCTGCAATCACTGGCGGCCGCACTGCCATAGACAAGGAAGAATCAACACGTATGATGGCCAAAAAGAGCATGAAAATCGGCGTCCAGGGAGCCGAGGGGAGTTTCTGTGAGGAAGCGACCCTCGATTTCTGCCAGCGGCATAGTATCGGTAACTACCGGATGGACTACCTGATAACCTCCGCAAAAGTCATGGACGCTGTTGAACAGGGAACGGTTCAATTGGGTATTATGGCCATGGAGAATGCTCAGGGTGGAGTGGTTATCGAGAGCATGTACGCCCTGGCCAGCTACAGTTGCGAAATAGTGGAGATGTTCCATATCCAGGTGGAACAGTGTCTTTTGGGCCGGCCCGGTCTAACCATCGGGGACATCACTCAGATCCATTCCCACCCGCAGGCTTTGCGCCAATGCCGCAACTACCTGGCGGACCACTTCTGGACCCGGCCCTTGATCGATGAGGAGGACACCGCCGTGGCTGCCAAGCGGCTGGCCGATGGTGAATTGCCCACTACTGCGGCAGTGGTGGGCAGCCGGCTGTGTGCGGAGCTATATCATCTGGTGGTCCTGACTGAGGGGATTCAAGACTTAAAAAATAATCTGACTTTGTTTTTGGGAGTCAAAAAATGACCACGGAAAAACCGGCCCCTCTGGTGGGCATCGTCGGTTTTGGCCGCTTCGGCCCGGTGCTCGCTCGCATGCTGACCCCGGTCCACCAGGTGCTGGTATACGATATTGCCGATGTCAGCCAGCGGGCTAGTGCCGCGGGAGCCCGGGCGGTATCGTGGCAGGAGATTACCACCGCTGAAACCCTCTTCCTGGCAGTGCCTATCCGGCACTTCAAAGAGGCGGCGGCTCGCTTGAATGAGACCGTGCGACCGGGCACCACCGTGATCGATGTCTGTTCGGTCAAAGTCTACCCCGCCACGGTGATGCGGGAACATTTCGCTCCGGAGATCACTACCATCGCCACCCACCCACTATTCGGCCCTGACTCCTGTCAGGAAGGCTTCTCTGGATTGAAACTGATGATGGCCCCGGTTTCCCCCCGGAACGAAATCTTCACCTATTGGGAACACCATTTCAAGGGGCTAAAGATCGAAACTCTGGTCATGACACCGGAAGAGCACGACCGGCTGGCCGCTAACAGCCAGGGAATTACCCATTTCCTGGGCCGGGTGCTGGAGCAATTCGGGATTACCCCCACAGCCATCGACACCGAGGGTTTCGTGGACTTGCAGGCGGTGGTGGAACAAACCTGCCACGATACCTTGGAGCTGTTCCAGGACCTGCAGAACTTCAACCCCTACACCATGGGTATGGTGGATGGTCTTTTAGCTGCGGTGGAGCAGGTGAAACAGAAAGTTCAACGGAGAGATTAAATGTTGGTAATAATGGATGCCCGTGCTACGGAGGCAGAGATCACCCGCGTCCAGGAGCGAATCAAGGAGCTGGGATATCAACCCCATCCCATTCCGGGGGCCAATCAGCTGGCCATCGGCGTAACCGGCAACCAGGGTACCGAGGATCGCATTTACTTAGAAGGTCTGCCCGGTGTCCTGCAGGTTATACGGGTCACCAAACCCTATAAGCTGGCCAGCCGTGATACCAAGCCGGAAAGCACGGTAGTGGACGTACGCGGCGTGAAATTTGGGGCGGGCAACATCGTGATGATAGCCGGCCCCTGCGCGGTGGAGAGCCGGGAACAGACCCTGCGGATCGCCCAGCTGGTGGCGGACAGGGGCGCTTTAATGCTGCGAGGTGGCGCCTACAAACCCCGCACTTCGCCCTATGCTTTCCAGGGAATGGGCGAGAAGGGGCTGCAAATTCTGGCCGAAGCGCGCGAGAAAACCGGCTTGCCAGTGGTAACCGAGGTCGTGGATCCCGCCACTGCCTCGTTGGTGGCCCAGTATGCCGACATGCTCCAGATCGGTACCCGCAACATGCAAAACTTTACGCTTCTAAAAGAAGTTGGTAAATTGGGGTTGCCGGTATTAATGAAAAGGGGAATGAGCGCCAATCTGGATGAAACTCTGATGTCGGTTGAGTACCTGATGTCCAACGGCACCAACGAGGTGGTGGTGTGCGAACGGGGTGTGCGCACTTTTGGCAGCCACGCTCGTAATACCCTGGATGTGAGCATAATCCCGGCCTTCAAGAAAGTTAGCCATCTACCGATCATTGTGGACCCCAGCCACGCCGGCGGCCACAAATACGCTGTGCTACCGCTGGCCCTGGCCGGGGTGGGCGCCGGCGCCGACGGGTTGCTGGTGGATGTCCACGACGATCCCGACCATGCGCTGGTGGATGGGCCCCAGGCGCTACTGCCGGCCGATTTCGAGGAGCTCATGGCGGTGCTGGGACGTATAGCTGAGGCCCTCGGAAAATCGCTGGGAGCACCGCTGGCCGTTGCCGGTGAGAGCGCCTGACCTGATGAAAATTTCCATTCCCGGCGACAAGTCTATCTCGCACCGCGCCCTGATGCTGGCGGCCATAGCCGATGGCGTCACCGAACTGCGTAACCTGCCGCAAGGTGCGGATGTCACCAGCACCCGCAACTGCCTGGGCCAATGCGGCATCGAGTTTACCGATAAAAAAGGTGTGGTTCTGGTCCAGGGCCGTGGTGGCTCTTTTTCTGGGCCGTCTCATGATCTTGACGCCGGTAATTCCGGCACTACCGCCCGGCTATTGATGGGATTGCTGGTAGGCCGGGGAATTCAGGCTCGCTTGGTAGGTGACGTTTCCTTGTCACGCCGTCCTATGGCCCGGGTGGTGGAGCCGTTGCGGCAGCTGGGCGCACACATGGAAATTGCCGCCCGTAAGACCCTGCCGGTAGTTATCAGACCTTCCCAGCTGGGATCACTCAATTATATTCTACCGGTAGCCAGTGCCCAGGTCAAATCTGCCCTACTGTTAGCGGGGCTGGTAAGTGAGGGAGTCGTCCGGGTAACCGAGCCGGTCGCCACCCGCAACCATACCGAACTGATGCTGGCGGACCTGGGCGTCGATATCAAAGTTGCCGGCAATGAAATCACCATCGGAACTGGCGTTCAGGTAATCAACGGTTTTGACCTGGACATACCTGGCGATCCATCTTCGGCCGCGTTCCCGGCCGCCCTGGCTACCCTGGTACCCGAAAAGGACGTCACTTTCCCCGGCTTGCTGCTCAATCCTACCAGACTGGGATTCTTTCGGGCCTTGAAGCGCATGGGGGCCCAGGTGGAGTGGACCGTCGAAAAACGAGTACTGGGGGAGGAAGTGGGCCACCTCAGGGTAAGATCTTCCACCCTTAACGGTATCAAAATCCGGGGTGATGAAATACCCACCCTGATCGACGAAATTCCCATCCTGGCAATCCTGGCCTGTAACGCCCGGGGCGAGACAGTGGTCCGGGATGCCGATGAATTGCGGCTCAAGGAATGTGACCGGATCAAGGCGATCGTGGAGAACCTGCGTCGGATGGGGGCGCGGATACAGGAACTGTCCGATGGGTTCCGGATCCTGGGATCCTCCCGGCTGCGGGGCGCCACCATCAGTACTCATTCCGATCATCGCATTGCCATGGCCTTCACCGTGGCCGGGAAAATCACCCGGGAGAAAACCACCATCGACGACCCGGATTGCGTGGAAATCTCTTTCCCGGGCTATCATAAACTCATCAGCCGATTGAAAGCATGAAAACCCTGGCGGTAATTGGTTTCCCCCTGAAGCACACCCTCAGCCCGCTGCTGCACAATCACCTGTTTGGCCTGCTGGGGATCGACGCCCGCTACCAGGCGCTGGAGACCCCGCCGGCGGATCTGGCGCAGGTGGCGAATCGGTTGCGTGGCGGCGATTTGGACGGTCTTAACATCACCCGCCCACACAAGATTGCCTTTCGCGAGTACCTGGACCGGGTGGCCCCTGATGCCGCCATCGCTGGGGCGGTGAATTGTGTTTGTGTCGACCGAGTGGGGCTGCACGGCCATAACACCGACCTGGCCGGGATCACGCATGCCTTCGATGTAGCCGGCCACGATTGCTCGGGTCAGCAAGTCCTGTTGCTGGGGGCCGGCGGAGCTGCCCGGGCAGCTGTAGTAGCCTTGCAGAGACTTGGTGTGGCCGGGATAACAGTAGCTGCCCGGCGTTTAACCGCCGCAGACGAGCTTATAGCCGCCCTGCCAGCCAAACAGCGCCCCGCCAATTTCCGGGCAATAAAATTGACTCCCGACCTGGACTCACGCCCATTCGGGCTGCTGGTGAATGCCACACCGGTGGGCCAGTGGCCGCGGGTGGATGAAGTCCCGCCGGGCGCCGGGCAATTGCACCCACAGCAGGCGGTGTTTGATATGGTCTATCATCCTGATGATACCCAGCTTCTGCAGCGGGCCCGCTCGCTGGGGTGCCGGGTGATATCCGGCCTGGACATGTTCGTGGGCCAGGCCCTGGCCTCCCTGGAACTGTGGTTTCCCGGCAGCACCGGTTTTGGCAGCGGCTCACTACAGCCAGGCATCGATCCGGCCGCCCTGAGGGAATTATTGCGCATAGGCAGCTTGGAATCCACTAACCGGACGCCGACGGTCGAAACGCCTGAGGCCTCGGTATGATGCGCCGGCTACGGTGGCTCACGGCGGGGGAATCCCACGGCCAGGCCCTGATTGGAATTCTCGAGGGTCTGCCCGCCGGCCTGGAAATCGACAATGAATATATCGCCGCGCAACTGGTCCGTCGACAGCTGGGTCACGGGCGTGGCCGGCGCATGAAAATCGAGCAGGACCGGGCAGAGATTATCTCTGGTGTGCGCCACGGTCTGACACTGGGCTCTCCCATCGCCCTGATGATACCCAATAACGACTGGGAAAACTGGCGTGGGCGCATGTCGGTTGAGCCACCAAAGAAAGAGATCCAGCCGGTAACCTTACCCCGTCCGGGACATGCCGACCTGGCCGGTGTGAAAAAGTTTGGCTTCGGCGATATCCGCAACGTCCTGGAGCGGGCCAGCGCTCGGGAAACAGCCATGCGGGTGGCTCTGGGTTCTATGGCCCGCCGGCTGCTCGCTGAGGTGGGCATGGAAGTGGGCAGCCGGGTGGTGGCGATCCATACGGCCCGGGACGAGCAGCCCTGGCCCGGCGAGCAGTCTCCCGATGCAGTCAACGCCCGGGCTGACCAGTCTCCGGTCCGTTGCCTGGATGGTAAAGCGGCGAAACAGATGATGGCGGCCATTGATAAAGCCCGCCAGGCGGGCGACAGCGTTGGGGGCCTGTTCGAGGTGGTGGCCACCGGGTTGCCTTACGGGCTGGGCAATTACATCCAATGGGACTTGAAATTGCGTTCGCGTTTGACCGAGGCGGTCATGTCGATCAACGCCATCCAGGGGCTGGAAGTAGGCCTGGGATTCGCCGGTAGCCGGCAGTTGGGCAGCCAATTCCATGATGAAATATTGCCCGGCAGCTCAGGCCGCGTGCAGCGTCCCACCAATAACGCCGGGGGCCTGGAAGCCGGTATGAGCAATGCTCAGCCGGTGGTACTCAGGGCGGTGATGAAGCCCATTCCTACCCTGGTCAAACCTTTGCGCTCTGTAGATATTGCCACTGGCAAAGTGGGCCTGGCCCACCAGGAACGCACTGACTCCTGCGCGGTGCCGGCCGCCTCGGTGGTGGCCGAGAGCATGGTCTGCCTGGTGTTGGCCGATGCCTTACTCGAGAAATTCGGCGGCGATAGCCTGGCGCAGTTACGGGCGCACATGGAATCCTCCGCTAAATATTAAGGTCGACATCGATGTTCAAGGACGGGCCGGCGAATATCTGCCTGGTAGGCCTCATGGGCAGCGGTAAATCTACGGTGGCCCCTCTGCTGGCCGGCCGCTTGGGCCGGGAGCACATCGACCTGGATAAAGAGATCGCCCTGCGGCTGGGGCGCACTATTATGATGATCTTCGCCGACCCGGGGGAGGAATCTTTCCGGCGGGAGGAGCAAGTGGTTTTGCAGCACTATTGCAGCCGGGATGGCCTGGTTATCGATTGTGGCGGTGGGATAGTATTAGCCGCCGATAATCGGCCCTGCCTGAGGGACAACTTCACCGTCTACCTTCAAACCACTCCGGAGACCCTGGCGCTCCGGGTGGGCTCAGCCACTGGGCGGCCTCTGCTTCAGGGAGCTGAGCCGATCCAGGATCGACTGGCAGCCTTGCTGTCCGAAAGAGAACCTTTCTACCGGGAATGCGCCGCTTTGACCGTCACCACTGATGACCGTACCCCTATCGAGATAGCCGGCGAGATCATTGCCCACCTGCCCGCCAGTCTGAAACCGGCTGCTCTATGACCACCATCACCGTCGATCTGGGGGCTCGTAGCTACCCGCTGCATATCGGCGCCGGGCTGCTCAGCTCGCTGAGTGAGTTGCTGACCCCGCTGGGGGTGGCCGGCCGGATCGGGCTGGTTAGCAGCGCCCCAATTCACGACCATTATGGCGCCGCGGTTATCGCCACGTTGGAAGCTGCCGGTAACCAAGTCATTACCACCTTGATTCCTGACGGTGAACAGGCCAAGAATCTTGAAACCGTCGCCCGGCTTTACGACACTTTCCTGGAGGCCGGCCTGGACCGCTCCTCCACTTTGGTGGCCTTGGGAGGCGGCGTCGTGGGTGATCTGACCGGTTACGTGGCGGCCACCCTTTTCCGGAGCATCGGCCTGGTGCAGATCCCCACCACCCTGCTGGCTATGGTGGACTCCTCCATCGGTGGCAAGACCGGTGTCAATCACCCTCTGGGGAAAAACCTGATTGGGGCCTTCCACCAACCGTTGGCGGTGATCATCGATCCCGCGGTGCTGGGCACCCTGCCAAAGCGGGAGTTGACTTCAGCCTTCGCGGAGCTGTTGAAGGCTGGGGCTATTGCAGAGCTTCCCTTCTTCCGATTCCTGGTGGCTAACGCCCGGGTTATCCTGGATCTAGCCGATGCTGACCTGGTACTGCAAGCCATTGCCAAAGCTTGCCGCATCAAGGCCGATGTGGTATCTGCCGACGAGCGCGAGGGCGACCGCCGCCGGATTCTCAACTTCGGGCATACCTTTGGCCACGCCCTGGAGGCCACTTTGGGTTACGGGGTAATCCGACATGGCGAGGCGGTGGCAATGGGGATGGCGGGCGCCGGTTACCTCAGCCGGCAACTGACCGGCCTGAGTGAGCATGACTATCAGGAATTGCTGGCCTCCCTGGAACCGCTGGACCTGCCGAAACTGCCGCCCCTGGATCGGGAAGCGATGCTGAAATACCTGTACCACGACAAGAAAGTGAGGCGTGGGAAGCTGCATTTCGTATTGCTGGAGGCGCTGGGACGGCCGGTGATCACCAGCACGGTCGATGACACTCTCATATCGGCGGCCCTGGACGAAATCGAACGGAGGTTTGGATGATCTTTCTGGTTATCAACGGCCCTAACCTGAACCTTTTGGGTAAGCGCGAGCCGGAACTGTACGGCAGCGAGACCCTGGCCGACATTCAGGTCTGGTTGCAGTTCCAGGTGGAAACTAAGGGGGATAAACTCCAGTTTTTTCAGAGCAACCACGAAGGTGCCATTATCGACTACCTGCACGGCGAGATCGGTGTGGCTGACGGGGCGGTGATCAATCCCGGCGCCCTGACACATTACAGTTATGCCCTGCGGGATGCCATCGCCGCCGTGGACTTCCCGGTGGTGGAAGTGCACCTCACGGACATCCATAGCCGGGAGGAATTTCGACGCCATTCGGTCACCACGGAGGTGTGTATCGAGCAGATTTCAGGTCAAGGGAAAAAGGGATACCTGGAGGCTATCGAGCTGCTGCGTAAGCATAAGGCGGGCTAGTTTTCCTCCTCCTCGGCTGGGACGAACAGCTCGTCCGGCAGCCCCTGATTGACCCGGTAGTTGCTGAACTCGATGACCGCCTCACCGACGCCACCGGGGCCTTCCTGCGGCTGATGATCATCGTCCCCCCGATGCTTCCGCCGCCGGCGAGGGCCATGCGGCAGGCGCTGGATAAAGCGCTCATCAAAATTGAAGTGTATCGTGGTGCGTACCGGCAGAAAGATACCGGCCGTAATCTCCTCGTAATCGATATTCAGCCGCAGCAACTCCAGGGTACCGCTATAAGAGACTGCCCCCAGAATGACCCACCGCTGCCGGTCTACCAGCACTTTCGCCCGCAAGGATTGCCCCTCGATCTCGCTTTCACCCTGTAGCACCAATACCGGCCGACCCTCCACCAGGGTGTCACCGGCCAGTCGCAGTTCCCCCAGACCTGCGAGCAGAGAATCGGGCGATAGCAGCAATCCCCGCCGGGGCACCATGGCAAAACCCCGGGCCTTGAGTGCCAGTTTATCCGGCTGCTTGAACGATAATTTCATCCGCTTGCGGGGCAGGCGCAGCCGGGGCATCTTTAGCCGCACCTTCAAGTCCACCTGGTAGTCCTGGATCCGACTGAACCGCGCCCGCAGGGAATCCCTTACTGTGGATAATGTTACCACGCTACCCGCGTCCATGGGAGTTTGGGCGGCCAGCTGGGCCGACAGGCAGATGAAAAGGGACAGTATTGCCGAGCGAAAAATCATGGTTTCCTTGGTAGAGTGAAAAGTGAAATTAGGAGTGGCGGGGTACTTTAGAAAAGGAGCAATCGTCGCCGAGGACTCGATACTCGAGGCTAGATACTGGAAACTCGATATTGGATACCGGATGGGGCCCCGCCAGCGGCGGGGCAATGCCGACAACTAGAAACTCGTTACATGGAACTAGGATTCCAGGGCTGAGGACTATGCTGGTATTAATGTAAAAGCCCCCGGCCGGGGGCTTTTAGTTGGTGTGGAGGCGGGGGGAGTCGAAGTCTCGCCGGACTCCCCGTAGGGCGGGTACGCCCAGGGTAGGCGTAGCCTCCGGCTACGACGAGGCCCCCCGTCCATCTGAATTGGCAAACATGGCAAGCCTATTACGAGGGAACCTCGCAATCAAATCACGCTTATGTTTACCAAGTGTGTGTGATTTAAGCAATTTTTCACGGAGACGTGCATCGATCAGGGTAGTGTGCTCCTCATAATAGACCAGCCGGAGTGGTCTGCGATATCGTGTACTCTTGCTGTACCCCAAGTTATGCTCCTTGATCCTGCGACGTAAATCGGTCGTCGAGCCGGTGTAGAGCTGACCGTCCTTTGCAGATTCAAGTATATATACGAATGCCATGGGGAAGTAAGGATTGGTGGAGGCGGGGGGAGTCGAACCCCCGTCCGAAAAGGCGACCTGAGCTGCTTCTACGTGCGTAGTCTGTTGCTGAGTCTCACCGCCCGGGCGCCGGCAGACAAACTACCGGGCGGCCAGCCCGCAAAGTCTTATCCCGTACCTGCGGGCAATGTACGGGACCAGTCCACTAATATGACGCCGGCACCTGGGGAAATGGACACTCCTCAGGGCGACGAGCTGCCTAACTGTTAAGCGGCAGCCAGATAACCGTAGTTATCGGCATTTGTGTTGAATTGCCCGGATGATTCACGAGGTAACCAGACATCCTCGGCACGCCACGGCTCTCATCGTCCAATCCGTCGAAGCCGTTTCGCCCCCTTTTCAAAGAGCTGCAACCTATCAACCCTAAAGGCTGTTTTCGGTCACCTGGATAATATAACTTGTTTCCCGCTCAATCCCAAGGATTTGCGCGGCTCGATCTTAATCCTAATCGGTCGATAGTGAAAGATATTTAATATGATCAAGATCACCTCGGAAACGCTGCCCCAGTTCCAAAAGTTCCTGCGGGACCGGGAACTGGATGGTTGGCTGCTCTACGACTTCCACCACCTCAACCCTTTCGCTTACCTGTTCCTGCCCTTGGACAATGGCGTTTTCACCCGCCGTTGGTTCTATTTCCTGCCGGCCAAGGGCGCTCCGCAAATAATGGTGCACCGCATTGAGCAGCACCATTTCACCCATCTGACCGGCGAGCACCATCCCTACAGCGGTTGGCGCGAGCTGGAGGCCGGCCTGGGGGACCTGCTCCAAGGCAGCGAAAAAATCGCCATGGAATACTCCCCCGGCGGGGCCTTGCCGTACGTGAGCATGATCGACGCCGGTACCCTGGAGCTGGTGCGCAGCAAAGGGGTGCAGGTGTTCTCCTCGGCGGACATTATCCAGTACTTTCATTCCCGTTGGACCCCCACTGGTTACCAGGCTCATAAGGCCACGGTACCAGTGGTGCACGAAATTCGCGAAAAGGCGTTTAAAGCCATCGCCCAGGCCATCCGGAATGGCCAGGCGATTACCGAGTACCACATCCAGCAACAGATCGTGGCCGATTTCACTGCCGCCGGCCTGAAGTTCGATCATCCACCTATCGTCGCGGTGAACGACCACGCCGCCCAACCCCATTACTCGCCCAGCGCCCAGTCCAGCGCGCCCATCAAAAAGGGCGATCTGGTGCTCATCGACATGTGGTGCAAACAGGCCGACGATCCCGAGGCCACTTACGTAGACATCACCTGGACCGCTTTCGTTGGTGAAAAGGTGCCTGAGAAAATCGCCCGGGTCTTCGATATCGTCCGCCAGGCACGCGATACAGCCGTGGCCTTCGTTACCGAACAGCTGGCCAGTGGACAACCAGTCATGGGCGGCGAGGTGGACGACGCCTGCCGGCAGGTGATCGAGCGGGCGGGCTACGGGGAGTACTTCACCCACCGCACCGGCCATTCCATCGATACCGAGGTGCACGGCGCCGGGGTGAATATCGACCACATGGAGGTGCGCGACGACCGCACCCTGATACCCGGGGTGGGCTTTTCCATTGAACCGGGCATCTACCTGCCGGGTGAGTTCGGCATTCGCAGCGAGATCGACTGCTACATGGGCGAAAGCGGCGTGGAAGTAACCACCGCCCCCTCCCAGGAGGAGGTGCTGCCGCTGCTGGCGCTCTGGCAGTAGCCCGCGGCAAGTGGCGGCCGTCACCAGGTCGCAGCATGATCCAGGACGTTAGCCAAGGTCCCGGTTATGATATTCATCATTGATTTCTATAGTTTTTCTTAGTAGACTGCGACCAACTCCGCTCTATCAATATTAGGAGACCAACATGCATCAGCTGTATTACTCCCGTAAGTGCTGCACTCTCACTTTAATGGTTACCTGTCTAGTGCTGGCCTCGCAACTGCATGCCCAGGCACCAGACACTCTCTGGACAAAATCCTTTGGCACTGAATTTGAGGTGATGTTCAACTCAATAGAACAGCTGCCTGGTGGGGGATACATTTTAGCTGGACATAGGGAATTCTCCAACGATCCGGACAGAGAAGTTAGATTAGCTACCCGTGCATATTGGTTGGTCCGCCTGAATAGTGCCGGGGATGACACCGTATGGACAGAAGCTTTCCCCGCTGGTGGTACCGAAGGCCGCATGGCCATAGCCACATCCGATAGCGGTGCTGTGATCGTAGGTACCGGAGATCCCAGGATCATCAAAACCAATGGTGATGGTGTTCTTCAGTGGCAACTTGGAGAAACCGAACTAGATGGGGGTATCCTTGGGATTGAAGAAACCGCTGATGGCGGTTTTATAGCCTGCGGGTATAATGATTCTGGCCCAACTGGTGGTGCCAGCATCGCAAGAATTACTGCTGCCGGAGCCGTCACTTGGCAAAAAGCATATGGGCCAGCGTATGACTCCTACCTGTTCTCGATTACTGAACTAAGCAATGGAGATTTTGCTGCGGCTGGTCTTCATGGCACATTCTCGGAGGGTAACAGCGGTGATGGGTGGCTATTTATGATATCCGCCGCCGGCGATTCCTCTTCATCGGTTTTTTATGGTGTTCAAACAGTTAGTAATCACGAATATTTTTCTACCATCAGGTCTACGAGTGATGGTGGATTCATCCTCCTAGGTAACCAAGAGCTGGACGGGCAAAGCAGGACACCATACCTGGTCAGAACTAATGGCGCAGGTGTGGAGCAATGGGCAACAACACTGAGCAGTACAGTGGTGGGTGAACTGCTTGATGTCATTCAGACAAGTGATGGAGGATTCACACTGACGGGATATGGCGATCTGACTTTAGCCGATGGCTTCGAGATGGTGCTAATCCATACCAATAATGCGGATGGTACCACCGCTTGGACCAAGCAGGTAAATACTCCTGCTGGGGCAGCTGGCTTGGGATTGGTAGAAATATCCGCCGGTGAATATCTAGCTGCGGGAGTGATAATTCCGGAAACGGACGCTCCCATGGACGGTTGGATTGTGCGCCTGGGAGTAAGTGCGGCTAACTTATTTGAACAAGACTCCCTGGCCCTGGTGGACATATACAACACCATGGACGGTGCCAACTGGAACAACCCCTGGACACTTACGGATCCCGTCATCACCTGGGATGGCGTGACCATCTACAATGGCAGAGTTACACAACTGAGCTTCTATAACAAAAACTTGTCCGGCTCGATTCCGCCCTCGATTGTTGACCTCACCGCAGTATGGAATCTATCGTTCAACGGCAATCCGGGTCTCGATTCAATCCCCGCTTTTATAGGGCAGATGACAAATCTGTATACACTGGATTTATCGTTTTGTAGTCTCACCACTGTACCCACGGAGCTAGGTAATCTGGAAAATCTGGAAACTTTGTACCTCCAAAACAATTCGCTGACGGGCGTCTTCCCTGTCTGGCTTGCTGACCTTTCAAACTTGATGACTTTGCGGATCGATAACAACCAATTTACCGGGCCTATCCCAACGGCTGTCACGACTCTGGCGAACCTCACCACGTTTTGGATCAACAACAACCGTTTCAACTTTGCTGATATCGAACCACTGATTCAGGCCGGACTGCCCGTGACCTACGCACCCCAGGCGGATGTGGGCACACCGGTAGATACGACTGCCTACCTGGGGCAGCCTTTCAGTATCGAGTTCACGACGCCTGGAACGGCCAATACGTACCAGTGGCAGAAGAACAATGTAAATATTACCGGAGAAATCGATCCCGTTTTGAGCTTTACCGCCATCGCCTACACGGATTCAGGCAGCTATGATGTCACCATCGAAAACACCATCGCGATTGCCCTGACTCTTTCCAGCGAGGATATATTTATCCATGTCGTTCTGCCGCCCATTCATTTCGATTCTCTCGCCCTGGTGGCTCTGTATAATAGCACCGATGGTGCCAACTGGACCAACAGCACCGGGTGGCTCCATCCGGATTCTACGCTATCCACCTGGTACGGCATCACCATCTCAGGGGACCGGGTCACGGGTCTGGAGATGTCCTCTAACAATCTTTCGGGCACCCTCCCCACCGAGATTGGTAACCTCACCAGTTTGTTGCATTTGACGCTTTCCAGCAACCAATTGACCGGCGCTATTCCCGCTGAGATCGGTAGCCTCACTCGCCTGTTCACACTGGAGCTTTATTCCAATCAACTGACCGGTTCTATTCCCCCCGATATCTGGAACCTGGATAATTTGACGATCTTGTCCCTTGGCGGGAACCAACTAACCGGAGCTATTCCAGTCGAGATCGGCAATCTCATTAATTTGGGCAGTTTGAACCTTTCCAATAGCCAACTCACCGGAACCATTCCCAATGAGATCAGCGCTCTAACCGCTTTATGGGCCATAGAACTGGGCGGCAACCAATTATCCGGTCCTATTCCCACGGGGATTGGCAACCTCACGAATCTGTGGAACCTAAGTCTTACAGGGAATCAGCTAACGGGTTCTATTCCTTCCGGGATTGGCAACCTCACGAAACTGACTTTCCTGCGGCTTGCATACAATCAACTAACCGGTGCCATCCCAGCCGGAATAGGCAACATGCCTGCTCTGACAATCCTGACAATGGGAGGCAATCAACTAACCGGTCCGATTCCCCCGGAGATCGGCAAAGACACCAGCCTGACCTGGCTTGACCTGTCCGATAATAAGCTCACCGGCCCCATCCCTGCGGAGATGGGCAAACTGACCAAACTGGATAACGTATACCTGAATATGAACCAGTTATCTGGTACTATTCCCGCTGAACTGGGAAACCTGACTAATTGCACTTATTTATATATGCACGCCAACCAACTCACCGGTGCAGTCCCGCCTGAGATTGGCGGCCTGGCCAGCGTGACCTCTCTGCAATTGGGACACAACCTATTGACATCAATCCCAGCGGAAATCGGAAATCTGTTGGCTCTTAACACCCTGAATCTAGATTTCAATCGGTTAGCGGACTTGCCAGATCTCAGTACTCTAACTTCATTATCCCTGCTACAGATAAATGACAACATGCTCACCTTCGGTGATATCGAACCTCTTATGGGTTTGTCTATCGGATATATACAATATGCGGGGCAGGATTGTGTAGGTACCGAGATAGATACTACCGTAGATATTGGAACCCGGCTGGTTATGTCGGTATCAACAGACGGCGACTCTAACCATTACGCATGGTGGCAGGTGACTGGTATGTACCCGCGCGGCACCGACAGTGACACCCTGGTCATTGAATCAGTAAGTCCCTCGGATTCTGGTGCTTACGTCTGTTACATTGGAAATACCCTCGCCGACCAGCTCACGCTTATCAGCCGGCCCGTCTACGTCACCGTAATCGGAGGCCTGGCAGTTTCGGAAAATGAGGGTATCCCGGCTGAATTCGCCCTGCATGCCAACTATCCGAACCCCTTCAATCCCAGTACGACCATCCGCTTCGATCTGCCCCAGGCCTCGGAAGTCCACCTGGCGGTCTACGATATCCTTGGCCGGGAGGTGGTGCGGCTGGTGGACGAGAGGCTGGAACCGGCTTATCACCAAGTCACCTGGAACGGCAGGACCGCCCACGGTATGGATGTACCTACCGGTATCTATATTGCGCGGTTGGTTACGCCCCAGTACACCAGGTCCATCAAGATGCTTTTATTGAAATAGGCCTGTGTATGGTCCCGCAGAATGCGGGGCTGCTCTTGAAATAGTCTCTAATAATACCGAAGGGCCTGCCCCTGCGGCGTAGCACAACCCTGACCATCCCGACCACGGGGAGGGCGGGCCTGAGCACTTCAACATGGTTTATCCTGAGCAAAGCGCAGGGCTCCGCACAGGCTTGTCGAAGAATCTCCCTTACCTGCCGACTTTTCTCCGGCGACTCCCGGTGGTAAATTTGCCCGCTATTGGCGCCATTAGCTCAAATGGTAGAGCAGCGGACTCTTAATCCGAAGGTTGAAGGTTCGATTCCTTCATGGCGCACAACAGGGTACCAAGGGTGGTGCCCACTGTTTGCGACACGGTAGCTCAGTCGGTAGAGCAGCGGCCTTTTAAGCCGTTGGTCGTGGGTTCGATTCCCACCCGTGTCACAACGTCAAGACCCTCTATTCCCGACGGGACTAGGGGGTCTTCTGTTGCCTGGTGTGTAGTTGCAGGTTGGGCAGGCTTAGGCAGCTCAGAGGGGGGGTCTAGGCGCGTTTTGGGCGCGTTTTTTGGGCGCGTTTTTAGCAAGCTGTCAATATTGGTATCGGATAGCCGCCCGGTGAAATGATCCCCCAGGTCTGTCAACATCTTTCGCCTTCGTTCCTCGAGTTGCTTGTAGTAATATTTCTCGGTGATTTTGATTGTGCTATGCCCGGCAATCTTGGATACGTCCTCCAAGGGATAGCCAAGGTAAATCAGGTGGGATACAAAGCTGTCCCGCAAATCGTGAACCGTTGCATCTATCCTGGCGCTGTTGAGAATCGCCTTGATTTTATGCCCTATATAGGCTGGAGTAAACGGAAAGGGGTAAAGCGAATCCGCTGGCTCGATGTATCGAGCCTTGCGATACGGTTTCATCCTTAATTCCCTAAAGATTTCTAGCAAGACTGTATCCAAGGGAAACTCGGTGGATTTGTGGCCCTTGCGGATCGGTAGCGTCAGAATTTCATTCTCGAAATCTATGCCCTTCCAAGTGAGCTTGGGCTTGAGCACTTCCGAAAGTCGCGCACCAGTCAAGAGGTAAACCATAATTAAGGGATACCACCGGTTGCCGGGTGGACATTTCTTGAAAAGCCGCTCGAGTTCGGCGGGGGTCAATGGCCTTGGTCGGCCTGTATCGGCTGGGAATAGTTCAACGGCAGCAAAAGGATTGGAGGAAATGTAGTCTTTTTTCCAGCCTGACCTGCCCCCCAAAAGCTGTACCAATGTTCAAGTTAGGATTGAGGCCAGAATGAAGGAGACCGGAAAATGCCCAGGACGGGCTTATTGTATGCAAACTGAAATCCAATATCCTAACTTTAGATGTGGGTCAAAGACTTAGGGCAGGTCAATTGCCTGGATTCCTTGAGAAATGTCTATCTCGTCCTAGTCTGGATGACCTAGAGGGGATTTACCGCTCGCTGAGGCCAGAAAAGTGCTCATGGATAGAGCCTTCGCAGCACCTTCGGAAATGACCCTTTCCCCTCGAAGGATTTGCCCAGATATGGCATGATTGCAGTTGTTAGGTTCCTACCCGTGCTACTACCCCCCCCCCTGGGCATAATTCGTGTCGGCCGTTATTTTACTCTCTTTTTCTCCTCATGAACTGCTTCACCAAGCGGTACCAGAAGCAACTTTAGACTAGGTGTTTGTTCCCTGCATACGGTGGCACAACTTTGTGTCACCGTTTTTCCTTTTTCCGACGGACGGAATGCTTAATCATAATCCACGTGTCAGGGATTTGAGTCCTTCTTCGAAGAATGGTCTAATAAACGGAAGTTAGTTGGACGAGAAAAATATACCGATCTAATAGGCTAGAGGTTCTTTTCCACCTATAATACAAATACGAATTTCTCGTCGATTATTGGATTGTACCGCGTCCAAGAAGGTAAAGGCTTTGGCCTGTGCTCTCTAATTGTTTTGCCGTAAACCTGACACTTTCTTGGCAGTGATCAAAAATACTCCTTGACTCTGTACCAAGGTACAGGCTTTATATTCCGCTTGGAGGTTAGATATGACGGCATCTTTTTCAATAGGAAGGCTCGCTAAAAGGGCCCAAGTCAACATCGAGACAATCAGGTACTACGAGCGGCGGGGCCTGCTGCCTGATCCACCCCGGCGGGAGTCGGGCTACCGGCAATACTCGCCTGATGCGGTGGCGCGCC
>CBDVAP010000003.1:0-58376 GCA_965372015.1 uncultured bacterium
ATTGGTAAGCAGCGGGGAATAGACCGGCACCGGCGGAACGAATGTTCCGCCCGCAATTGCAGCTACCATTTCATCCCGGAAACGTCGAAATTCAAACCAACGTCAGCAGTACGCAGATTCGGGATACAGCCTTCTAAAGAGAGTACCATGAGTCAGAGCCAAGCAGGGTCAAGACAGAGTATTGAAGCTTACCGCGAAGATTTCCAGTCCCTGGAGGAGCGTTTCCAGGAACTTTGGAGGTATCTTTGACCTGGAAGAGCCTAAAAGAGAGATAGAGCGGCTTCAGAAAGACACCACCAGACCCGATTTCTGGGATGATCCCCAGCAGGCCCAGGTGACGTTGAAAAAAATCAGTGCCCTGGAGAAGGAGCTCCTGATGTGGGAGGAACTCCACACCAGGCACGAGGAAGTTGAAGTCCACCTGGAGCTGATCAAAGAAGCCGGCCTGGACAACGCCCCCGAAGAAGCCCTGGAAGCCCTGTCGCACTACTCCTCGGCCCTTGATTTCGCGGAGTCGCACCACCTGCTCAATGGCCCCGATGATCGCAAGGACGCTATTCTTACTATCCACCCGGGGGCGGGCGGCACCGAATCGCAGGACTGGGCCGCCATGCTGCAACGGCTCTATCTGCGCTGGGTAGACCGTCACGGATACCAGGGCCAGATTCTGGACCTGCAGCCGGGGGAGGAGGCCGGGATCAAGGATGTGACCATCGAGGTCAAAGGCGATATGGCCTATGGCTACCTGAAGGCTGAAGCCGGGGTGCACCGCTTGGTGCGCATCTCTCCCTTCGATGCCCAATCCCGGCGGCATACCTCCTTCGCTTCGGTTTTCGTCTACCCGGCCGTCGAAGACAACCTGGAGATCGAGATTAACGAGAAGGACCTACGAATCGATACCTACCGGGCCAGTGGCGCCGGGGGGCAGCACGTAAATAAGACCGATTCGGCGGTGCGGCTGACCCATATGCCCAGCGGCATTGTGGTCCAATGCCAGAACGAGCGCAGCCAGATGAAAAACAAGGCCAGCGCCATGAAGATCTTAAAAGCCAGGTTGTATGACCGGGCCCGGGCCGAGCAGAAAGCGGAAAAGCAGAAACTGGAGGAGACGAAACTTGACGTGGCCTTCGGCAGCCAGATCCGCTCCTACGTATTTCAGCCCTATACCATGGTCAAGGATCATCGCACCAAGGAAGAAACCGGTAACATCCAGGCGGTCATGGATGGGAACATCGACAATTTCCTGCGGGCCTGGCTGTTGCAGAACGCCCAAAAAGAGACCACTCTGGAAAAGTCATAAACAGATGACGCAGGAACAAAAAACACTGCAGGAGTTGCAACGGGTCCGACGGCAAAAGCTGGCCGAGCTGCGCGAGCTGGGGTATGATCCCTTCCCCTACAGTTTTCCAGTCACCCACCATAGCAATGAACTCCAGGGATTGGAGGATGACCAGTTTCCCGCTGAGGTTGGTATCGCCGGCCGGGTGGTGTCGCTGCGGCGCATGGGCAAAGCCAGCTTTGCCCATCTCCAGGATCACCAGGGACGACAGCAGATTTATGTCAAACGGGATATATTAGGAGCAGACATTTACCGGGACCTGTTCGGACGGGTGGACCTGGGAGACTTCCTGGGAGTACAAGGCCGCGTTTTCCGCACCCGCACGGGCGAGATCACGGTGGAGGTGGCCCGGATGGAGCTGTTAGCCAAGAGCCTCCGGCCGTTGCCGGGAGTGAAGGAGAAGGAGGGCACAGCCTTCGATGCCTTCGACGACAAGGAGCAACGCTACCGGCGGCGCTACTTAGACCTGATCGCCAACCCGGATGTGAAGCAGGTATTTGTTCGACGGGCCCAGGTAATTCGCCACCTGCGGGAATTCCTGGACCGCGAGGGCTTCGTCGAAGTGGAGACCCCGGTCCTGCAGCCGGTCTACGGCGGCGCTTCGGCCCGGCCCTTCAAAACCTACCATAATACCCTGGACCAGACCCTGTACCTGCGCATAGCCGACGAGCTCTACCTGAAGCGCTTGATTATCGGGGGATTCGACAAGGTTTACGAGATCGCCAAGAATTTCCGTAACGAAGGTATGGACAAGAGCCATAATCCCGAGTACACCTCCCTGGAGTATTATTGGGCCTATGCGGATTATAATGCGGCCATGGATTTCACCGAGTCATTGGTGCGGTCGGCGGCCGAAAGCTTGGGAGGGACCCGGCTCAGTTTCCAGGGGCAGGAGGTGGATCTGTCGCCGCCCTTTGCCCGCCACTCGTATTATGAGTTATTGAACAAATACGCAGATAAAGACCTCAGCCAGCTAAACAGTGCCGGGCAACTACAGAGTTTTGCCGCCGGGCGGGGAATCAGCCTGGAAACGGATCTCAATTACGGGCAAGCCTTGAACAAGCTGTTCGACCTGCTGGTGGAACCTCATTTGCTGCAACCCACTTTTATAGTGGATTACCCCAAGGCGATTTCACCCTTGGCCAAAACCCATCGTTCGGGGAACGAGGACCTAGTTGAGCGTTTTGAGCTGTTCATAGCGGGGATGGAATTCGCCAACGCCTTCAGCGAGCTGAACGACCCGCTGGACCAGCGGGCGCGGCTGGAGGCCCAAGCCGAGCTGCGGGCCGCGGGAGACGAGGAAGCCCAGCCGTTGGATGAGGATTTCCTCGAGGCCCAGGAATACGGTATGCCTCCCATGGCTGGTGTGGGGATTGGCGTTGACCGGCTGGTAATGCTGCTGACCGGCCAGGACTCCATCAAGGACGTGATTCTTTTCCCGGCCATGCGCCCGCAGCAACCGTGACCCCCGAGCGTCTAATAGCCTGGCGCTATCTGCGCACCCGGCACGCTTACGGCTTCATCTCACTGATCGGCTATCTGGGGATCGTCGGGCTGGCCATCGGCGTGGCCGCCCTGGTGTTGACCCTGAGCGTAATGAGCGGATTCCAGGAAGCGGTGGAAGACAAGATTGCCGCCCTGGACGGCCATTTGCGGCTGGCGAGTGCCTACGGCCAGGGGACCGCCCTGCCCGACAGTGTACTGGAATGGTTGCGGCAAGACCCGGCAGTGGCCGCTGTTACCCCTTTCATCGCTCGTCATGCCCTGGTGCGGCGTGGCCGGAAATCCGATGGCGTGCTGCTGCTGGGCGCCGATTGGGCGCGGCTGCAGGACGTACTGAATATCGAGACTTACCTCACCGCCGGCAGCCTGCCCTCGGGAGGAGAGGCCCCGCTGATCGTCATAGGGGAAAAGCTGGCAGCCACCTTGTTAGCGGCCCCCGGTGACCAGCTATACCTTTTCGACATCGATTACCTGCTGGGTGAGCAGGGCCTGCGGGGCCAGGCTTTCACCGTGGCGGCTACCTATCGCTCCGGCATGGTGGAATACGACCGGTTATTGGCCTTCACCGCCCTCCCGGTGGCCATGACCCTGTTTGCTATCGAAGGTCCCCCCTCCAAGGCCATTATCAACCTGGTTGACCGGGACCGGGCGGAGGAACTGGCTGCCACTTGGGAAGAGGAGCTGGGCTTTCCTTACCACTTTATCACTTGGCGTCAGCGGCACGCCGCCCTGTTCAGCTGGCTATCCGGCCAGCAAGTGCCTATTCTCGTGATCTTTGGGTTCATCGCCCTGGTGGCGGTGGTCAACCTACTCTCCACCCTGGTGTTGATCGTGGTGGAGAAACAGCGGGATATCGGCATCCTGCGCAGCATCGGCTTCAGCCGCCGGCGAATTCAACGCATTTTCCTGAGCCAGGGAGGTGTGGTAGGTCTGTTGGGAACCGGGACCGGAATGGTGCTGGCACTATTCCTGGGATTCATCCAGCTTGAATATCAGGTCCTGGCCCTGGATTCCGATATCTATTTCATGGATGCCCTGCCTGTGAAATGGACCTGGCAGGCACTGGCAGCCATCCCGGCCCTGGCAATTATACTTTCCCTGGCAGCGGCGTTATGGCCGGCCCGGAGAGCGGCCCGGGTGCGGCCCGCGGAGGCGTTGCGTTATGAATAGTCCCTGGTTCCTGGCCCGGCGGTTGCTCCTGTGGCGGCCGGAGCAGAGGAAAATCAACCGCAGCGTTTTGCTATCCGTGGCCGGTGTGGCGGTGGGGTCCGGAGTACTGGTACTATCACTGTCGATCCTGAACGGATTCGAGACGCTGGTCCACGGCAGTTTGCGGCGCTTCGAGCAGGAGTTGGTGGCCCGGCCCACCAGGGACGGGATCGATCTGGAGGCCACCATCACCCGTCTGGCGCTGACCGGTTGGAAAGCCCAGCGCTATGCCGAGCGCAAGCTGGTCCTACAGACCGACGATGGCTACCGGCTGGTAACGGCCCGGATCGTGCCGAACTTAGCGGCGGAGATGGAGCGCTTCGGGGAGGCTATCATCCACGGGATCCCTTATGCTTCCCCGGTACCCGGCATATTGGTGGGGTCTTTGCTGGCCGACAAGCTGAACCTGCTGCCGGGAGACGAGGTTAGCCTGCTATCACCCCTTGATATATCCCTATCTAATCCCAGGCCGCCCCGTTTAGCGGTCCGGGTGCAGGCTCTCTTCGAGTTCGGCTTGCTTGATTTCGACGACACTTACCTGTTGATGGATTTTGGTGCGGCCCAGGAGATGATTCCTCAATTGGCGGCCTACAGCTCCCTGACTATTGTCGCTCCCCCTGATAGTGACCCGGAACGGCTGGCACAATTGCTGCCTTCAGGGGATTGGGACATCAGCACCTGGGAAAGCGAACATTTGGATCTGATCACCGCCATGCGGCTGGAAAAATTGGGCAGTGCTTTTGTGCTCTTCCTGATCATCCTGGTGGCGGCCTTCAATGCCACCAGCACCATGGTGATGACCGTCATGGAGAAATACCGTGAGATCGGAATCCTGCGCTCGCTGGGCGCCAGCCGCCGGTACGTGCGGGGCCTGTTTCTGAGGCAGGGGCTACTGATCGGACTGGTGGGGGTGGCCTCAGGCCTGGGGATCGGAGGCGCAATTGCGCTGAGCCAGATGCGGTGGGGATTTATTCCCAGCCCCGGTGGTCTGTATGCTGAGGGTGGACTACCTCTGGTAGTGCAATGGCCGGACTTTATTCTGGTAGGTTCGGGAGCACTGCTGCTGAGCCTGGCGGCGGCCTGGTATCCCGCCCGCCGGGCGGCTGACATTGAGCCGGGGCAGGCGGTAAATTACCTGAAATGAAGTTGCTGCAGGCCATAGATATTCACAAGAGCTACCGTCTCGATAGCACCACCCTGCAAATACTCAAAGGGGTCAGCCTGGAGGTTGAGCGGGGCACTATCGTGGCCCTGCGGGGGCGTTCGGGCAGTGGGAAGTCTACCCTGCTCAATATCCTGGGGACGCTCGATCGTCCGGACAGGGGGCAAGTGCTGTTGCAGGATCGGGATGTGACCGATCTCACAGATCAGGAGCTCTCCCGCTACCGTAACCGGAACATTGGCTTTATTTTCCAGTTTCACCATTTGCTGCCGGAGCTCACTTTGTGGGAGAACCTTGAGTTGCCCCTCCGGTTGGATGATCGGCGGTCGCCCGATCGGGCATTCCTGGAGCACCTGTTGGAACTTACCGGGCTGGAAGATCGCCGCCGGCACTTTCCCAGCCAGCTCTCCGGCGGTGAACGACAGAGGGTGGCGGTAATCCGAGCCTTGGCCAACCGGCCTGGCATCGTATTTGCAGATGAACCGACTGGAAACTTGGATGCGGAAAACGGGGAGATAGTAATGGAACTGATCAGAGGGCTAAAAACGAATCACGGGCAAGCTTTCCTGATCGTAACCCATAGTGCTGCTCTGGCCGCCACAGCGGACCGCACCCTGTATTTGAATCAGGGTATCGTGACCCCGGAGGCCCCGGTTGATTGAACGTCCTGATGCCATTAAATTGAATTTGCCGCGAGGGGCGGAATTACCATGAAAGAAAATTTTTCCAGGTTGGTTCGCCATATACTTAAAAACGCCAAGGATGAGGCTCGCCGTCTAGGCCACAGCTTTGTCGGTTCCGAACACCTGCTGCTGGGGATCATCAAGGTGGGGCAGGGTCGGGCCTTTGAGATTCTGGCCTCGTTTACCGGCGAAGTGGAAGACCTGCGGCGCGAGATAGAGGACCTGGTCCGGTCCTCCGGGGGCACCATGACGCTGGGCCACCTGCCCTTGACCCGCCGGGCCGAACGGATCCTGCGCACTACCTTCACCGAAGCTAAAAGTCTTGGGGAGGAGCTAGGGGATGACATTCACTTATTACTAGCGTTGGCCAAAGAGGGCGAGGGCGTAGCCAGCGAGGTGCTGGGACGGTACGGCATCGACTATACTACCATCAAACAGCGGGTCACAGCCCAGGCGGCTAAAACCGGCCGCACTACGCGGGCGGGACGCAAAGCCAAGAAATCCAATACCCCCACGCTGGACCATTTCAGCCGCGATATAACTGCTCTGGCGACCGATAACGCCCTGGACCCGGTCATTGGCCGTGAACAGGAAATTAAGCGAGTGGCGCAGATTCTGGCGCGGCGGAAGAAGAATAATCCGGTACTCATCGGGGAACCGGGAGTGGGTAAGACAGCCGTCGTAGAGGGTTTGGCCACCCAGATCATCAAGCGGGAAGTGCCCCGGGTGTTACACGGCCATCGCTTGTTGGCTCTCGATCTGGGAGCCCTGGTGGCCGGTACCAAATATCGGGGGCAATTCGAGGAGCGGCTAAAGACTTTGATGCAGGAGCTGGAGTCTGCTAAGAATGTGATCGTCTTCATCGACGAGCTTCATACCCTGGTAGGCGCCGGCAGCGCCAGCGGCTCGCTGGATGCGGCCAATATGTTCAAGCCGGCCCTTTCCCGAGGCGAAATCCAGATCATCGGTGCTACCACCCTGGATGAATACCGCCGCCACATCGAGAAAGACGGCGCCCTGGAGCGACGTTTCCAGAAGGTGGTTATCTCACCACCCAGCATCGAGGACTGCCATCTCATTTTGCATGGACTCAAAGAAAACTATGAGCTGCACCATCAGGTGCGGTACACCGATGAAGCCATCAAAAGCTGCATCGAGCTCAGCAACCGCTATATCACCGATAAGTTCATGCCGGATAAAGCCATCGATGTGATGGATGAGGCCGGCGCCCGGATTCACATCAATACATTAGTGGTTCCTAAGGAACTGGTGGATCTGGAAAAGGAGGTGGAAGCGGTTCGGCGGCAGAAGGAACAGGTGGTGAGCCAGCAGGATTTCGAGCAAGCTGCCAGACTACGTGACCAGGAACGACACTTGCTGGAGAGGATCGAGCATTCCCAGCGGCAGTGGGAAGAGGATGACCCCCAGGAATGGCCGCAAGTGACCGAAGACGACGTGTCTGATACAGTCGCTATGATGACTGGCATCCCGGTGAACAAAGTGGCCGAGAAGGAGATGGACCGGTTGCTGCACCTAGAGGATATCCTCAAGCAGAACATTATCGGTCAGGATGAACCGATCCATAAGCTGAGCCAGGCGATCCAACGGGCCCGCACCGGTATGAAGGATCCCCGGCATCCCATCGGCACATTCATGTTCCTGGGACCCACCGGTGTGGGCAAGACCGAGCTGGCCCGAGTGTTGGCCGAAAACTTATTTAGCGTCAGTGACGCCCTGGTGCGCTTCGATATGTCTGAATACATGGAACGCTTCAATGTTTCCCGTCTGGTGGGAGCCCCGCCAGGGTATGTGGGCTTTGAGGAGGGCGGCGAGCTTACCGAGCGGGTCCGCCGCAATCCCTTCTGTGTAGTGCTCTTTGATGAGATCGAGAAGGCCCACCCTGATGTATTCAACCTCTTGTTGCAGATCATGGACGAGGGGACCATCACCGATAGCTACGGGCGAAAGATCGATTTTCGAAATACAATTATTATACTGACCTCTAACCTGGGCGCCAAGGGATCGAATACGGCCGGTAGCTATGGTTTCAAGGTCAGTGCTGAGCCCGATGACAAGCAGATCGGCGCCAAGCTCAAGACGGAGGTCAAGCGGATCTTCAACCCGGAGTTTCTCAACCGGTTGGATGATATTTTCGTTTTCAATTCCCTGCGCCGGGAGCATCTATTCAAGATCGTTGAGCTGCAACTGCAAGACCTGGAACGCAACTTGACCAGCAAGAATATAACCTACAGTATCACCGGGGCCGCCAAGGAATTGATCATTGAGGAGGGCTACGATAAAGCCTACGGCGCCCGGCCCCTGCGGCGAGTGATCCAGACCCGGATAGAGAACACAATTGCCGAGAAGTTCCTGAAGCGGGAATTCAGCGAGGGCGGCCATATCAGCATCACGGCCCGGGGTAAGAAACTATTCTTTACTCAGAGGGCCGCCGGCACCGCTGATTCCGAAGCCAAAATGGCCGAGGAGCGCAAGTAGCCCCAGCTTCCACCGGCACCTGACGCAATATTTGCAGTCCACAGGCCGCTAGCATGACAATATGTCATAATAGCGGCTTCGGCATTATAATTGTAGTAGAATGAGAGCACTACTTAACGGAGAATTGTAATGAGCAAAATCATCGGAATTGACCTGGGAACCACTAACTCCTGCGTATCAGTCATGGAAGGCGGATCCCCGATTGTGATCCAGAATTCGGAAGGCGGCCGTACGACTCCTTCCGTGGTAGCCTTCACTAAGAAAGACGACCGGTTAGTGGGTCAGCCGGCTAAACGACAGGCGGTAACTAATCCCGAAAGCACCGTCTATTCCATCAAGCGGTTCATGGGCCGGAAGTATGGAGAAGTAGACCAGGAGATCAAGGAGGTGCCCTACAAGGTGACCAAGGGTAAGAAGGGCGATGTGCGCATTAAAGTTAGGAATAAATCCTATACTCCTCCGGAGATCAGCGCCATGATCCTGCAGAAGATCCGCCAAACGGCCGAAGCTCACTTGGGTGGCAAGGTGACCGACGCAGTGATCACCGTGCCGGCTTATTTCAACGATTCACAGCGTCAAGCCACCAAGGATGCCGGCAAGATCGCCGGGTTAAATGTGCGGCGGATTATCAACGAACCCACCGCGGCGGCCCTGGCTTATGGCCTTGACAAGCAGAAAGATGAGAAAATCGCTGTATTCGATTTCGGCGGCGGAACATTTGATATTTCCATCCTGGAGCTGGGCGAGGGCGTATTCGAGGTGAAGTCCACCAATGGTGATACCCACCTGGGTGGCGATGACATCGACCAGATCCTGATTGACTGGATGGCTGACGAGTTTAAAAATGCTGAGGGCATCGACCTGCGCGAGGACCCCATGGCTTTGCAACGTCTGCGTGAAGCGGCTGAGAAAGCCAAGATGGAGCTCTCCAGCGCTATTCAGACCGATGTTAACCTGCCGTTCATAACGGCGGATGCTGCCGGCCCCAAACATCTAAACTTCCAACTCACGCGGGCCAAGTTCGAAAACCTGATGGCCAAACTGCTGGACCGGCTCAAAGATCCCTGCTATAAGGCCCTTGAAGACGCCAAGCTTAAACCCGCCGACGTGGACGAGGTGATTCTTGTAGGCGGTAGTACCCGGATTCCCAAGGTGCAGCAGATCGTCCAGGAAATCTTTGGCAAGGAGCCCCATAAGGGGGTTAATCCGGATGAGGTAGTCGCACTGGGCGCCGCCATCCAGGGCGGTGTACTGGGTGGAGAGGTGGAGGACGTCCTACTACTGGATGTTACCCCCCTATCACTGGGGATCGAGACCCTGGGAGGCGTTTTGACCCGACTGATTGAAGCCAACACCACCATCCCTACCAAGAAAAGCCAGATATTCTCCACCGCCTCTGATCACCAACCATCGGTGGAAATTCACGTTCTCCAGGGGGAGCGATCCATGGCGATCGATAACAAGACTATCGGCCGGTTCCACTTAGACGGCATTCCGCCTGCGCCCCGGGGCGTACCCCAGGTTGAAGTGAGCTTTGACATCGACGTCAATGGGATCCTGCACGTCTCGGCCAAGGACAAGGCTACCGGTAAAGAGCAGAGCATCCGCATTGAAGCGTCCAGCGGACTTTCCGATGAAGAGGTAGAGGCCATGCGCCAGGATGCCGAGGTGCATGAGGGAGATGATAAGCAGCGGCGGGAAGAGGCCGAAGTGCATAACACCGCCGACAATCTGATCCATCAAACCGAGACCCAGGCCAAAGAGTTTGGGGATAAGTTATCGGAGGACGACCAGGAGGGCCTGAAGGCGGCAGTGGAAGAACTGAAGCAGGCCAATAGTGGTTCCAGTGTAAGCGATATTCAGAGCGCGATCGATAAAGTCAACAAAGTTTGGTCGGAGCTAGCCACTAAAATGTATGCCGAGACCAAAACCAGCGATCAGGAACCAGCCCCGGCCGATACCGATGCCGGTCCTCAGGCCAAGGCTGACGACGGCGAGATCGAGGACGCCGACTTTGAAGTTGTGGATGACGACAAGTAATCCTGGTCTCAAGAAATCAACGGTAACGGGCGATCAAAGATCGCCCGTTCTATTTTTATACCCAACCGTGAAGTTGTAACTTATACACTAAAGGGATTTCAGGGCGATGCAGTTGTGGAAAAACAGTCTAGGGGTTTTGGGGCGGTCAGTGTTGCTGCTGATCGTGGCTGCTGCCACGCTGATTATATTTTTCCCAGGACTGCTCACCAAGTATTTCCAGCTGTACGCCAACTATAAATATCTGGATCCGCTGGGACTTAAAGTCTCGTACCAGGGCTTTGAAGGCGACCTGTTCAGTACTATGCAATTTGATCAGATACTGGTGACCACCGCTGATGGCGGGTTTTACCTGGCGGCGGAAAATGTCGAGCTTAACATTGATTTCCTACGCTTGATCCGCAGGGACCTTTCCCTCGATGACCTCCGTTTAAAAAGAGTGGAATTGCAGCTGCCCGCCGGCGAAATTTCGGGCCAGTTGGCGGACCTGCAGCTGCCTCAGCTACCGTGGGTATCGGTCCGCAACCTGAGTATCGACGAGGGATGGATCCGTCAGGGAGATATCGATTTGTGGGTCCGGATCAGCGGGAGTCTGGATGTCACCCGGTCGGTGACCTTGAAACAATCACGGTTGGAGATGATTCACCCACAACTGCCGGATACGGTGGTCCTGCAATCGGAAGTACTGACCTATGACGGCCGGTCCTTGGCAGTACAGAACGGACACCTGGCCTATCGAAGCTATCAGGCTGAGTTAACAGGAGCTGTGCAGCTGAAACCCGAGTTGCAGCTGGATCTGGACGCAGCCATGGAGTGGGTGCCGCGATTGCCCGGACAACCTGATTGGATTACCGTGCAATCTGTTCATGGCCGGCTGGAGGGACCGCTGGAGACCCTGCGATGCGATCTGGTCCTGAGCCTGTTATGGCGGGATTACCCCTTGGACTTGGCCGAAGCGCGGTTCAACCTCATTCCGGCCGGTCTGCAGCTTGAGCGGGTGCACCTGGTACATCGGGGACAAGGACTCACGGTCAGTGGGAAAGTGTACTATGAAGGCGGACTAAGAGTGGAAGCTGATTTTGATCGGATGCACTTGAACACGCTAATGCCGGAGTTCCCGGATGTAACCCTGGATGGACCGGTCCGCATCTCCGCCCATCGCCGTGGTAAGGTGTTGGATTCTCTGGATCTGGAGCTGGCTCTTGAGCAGCTACAGTTCCAGGGCCTGCGGTTTGGGGCGATCCGCGGCCGGTTGCGTCTGGACGACGGGGTCTTGAGTGTGGTGGATACCGCCGGGCTGCATTTTGCCGGTAGCGATATGCAGCTGTGGGGGACAGTGGATACCCAAAGGAAGCTACTGGACCTGGAAGTATACCTGCAAACCGATAGTCTGGCTACACTGCTGGCGGCGGCGGGCCTACCCGCGATCACGGGACGGGCCAACGGCCAGATCTGGGGCAGCGGACCATTTACCGACCCCAGCCTGACCGGTGCGGTGATGCTCACCGGTACCAGCTACCACGATATGCGGATTGGGCAGGCTTTTGTCCAATTCGTAATGGACACTGCCTTTACCCGTCCTACCGGCCGTCTAAGCATCTCCACCGGCGACTTGGACCTGTTTGGTAATCTAGCCGAAGGGGGCGAAGCGGAGTTTATATTTGCCGGCGATACCATTTTTGCTCCCGCTTTCCGCCTGTATCGAGGTTTCGATAAACTGACCGCCCGTGGTTCTCTAGCCCGGGGGGAGCCGACGCAGCTGATTTTAGATACCCTGGCGATCATCCGTAATAGCGAAATACTTTCCACCAGTGGACTGCTGGCAACGTGGGACGCCGGGCGGGCCGTATTGACGCCACAGACTTTCCGGGTGGCGAACGGTGAAGTGTCGCTGGTGGGGGACTGGCTGGACTCCCGGGATTTCTCCTTTCAGATTTCCACCCAACGGCGGGTGGATATCGGAGGGTTGTATAGATTATTGGGGCGCCCACCGGCATCTGTGGGCAGTCTGGATATTCATGCCAGCGCGCGCAATCGGGAGGGCGATTTTATGCTCGATGGCAGTATCATTGCCCGGGACGGCCATTTTAACCGGGTGCCCTTCACCAAGTTCAAGACGGAATTCAAACTGGCAAACCACCGGCTCACTTTTGCCACTTTAGACTGGCAAACGGTGGAGGGCCGGGCAATTATGACCGGGACCCTGTCTTACGCAGCAAACCCAGACCACCCACTGGGCCAGGGAAAGGCCGATTCCCTGCTATTTAGCGGCCAGCTAACCGATTACCAGTTCCACGACTTGCAGCCTTACCTGCCCTGGACGTATGAAACCCGGGGTCTGGCCACTGGCAGCCTGGCGGTCCACGGCCCGGTAGTTGATCCTATATATGAAGCCTCACTGACCTATCTGCAGCCTCAACTTGATCTGTTCACCGGAGATTTTCTCTCCGGACAATTGCGCTATGAGGATCAGGTTCTGGCCTTCGACGACCTGTACTTAAGGACCCCAACCGGAGAATATACCGGCGGCGGCCGGCTGCCGCTGGACCTCCGGCCGGGCACTCCCCGCAGCCGGATGGCTACGGACGGCCCGGTTGATATGGCTTTCACGGGGAGCGCCACGCAGCTGGACTGGATGGCTGCGTACTTTGAGTCCATCGATTCACTGCACGGCGACTACCGCCTGGAATTGGCATTGGAAGGTACCTGGAAACAGTTGATCCGCAATGGCCGGTTACAGGTGAGCGGTGGTCGCGCGGAACTCTATCTTATGGAGAATCCGATCGAGGGTCTGTCAGGTGACCTGTTGCTTGAGGATAATCACTTACAGGTGTTGCACCTCGCCGGCCGGACTCCGCGGAGAGAGGCAGGCGAATTCATTGGACGGATCCGTAAAGGTGTGCTCGGTCGGTTGCCCGGCCAACGGGCCCAGGGCGACTCACGGGTAGCGGTTACCGGTACGGTGGACATGACCGAGTTTTTCAGTCCCCGGTTTGATCTGCAGTTAACCGGCCGGAGTGTCTATTTCGCCACTCCCTTGAAGGAAATTGAAGCCGTAGGTTCGGCTGAATTCACATTTACCGGCAAAGATACCATTGATCTGAGTGGAGAATTCATCCCAGAGCCGGGAGGCTTGTTATTTCGGATGGACTTCGGTGAGACCGAGAGCTATGTGCTGCGGGAGCCGGATGAAATTCCCATCATCCGGTATAACATCCGGATTCCCTTTCATACGGGAGCCTACGTACGTAACAGCGAAGTGGACGCGGAGGTTGAGGGTGAGATCACACTCACTGCCATGGGCTCGGAAGAGTTCCGATACGCCGGTACGGTGGAGGTGGTGAGCGGGGAATTCATGTATAACGGCTACCAATTCGTGTTTGACGAAGGCACCGTGGTCTTTGAGCCTTCCCGGTTTAATCCGCAATTCAATATTCGCGCCACCACCGAAGTTGAGGTGAATCTGGAGCCGGTAGACGTTTCCCTTCTTTTTTCCGGGACACTGGAGGAGCCCAGTTTAAATTTCCAGTATCCACCCACCATGTCATACACCGAAAGCGACCTATTGAGTTTGTTCACCTTGGGGGATCCAGCCATCGCCGCAGGGGATCCGACCCGGGTGGCCACCCTCAGCCTGGGGAGAATCATGCTACGGGAAAGCGAGCAATACGCCCGGCGAATATCCGGCCTGGACCGCTTCCAGATTCAGACTGGCGGGTACCGTAGCACCCTGGGGACCGAGGGGCTACGATTTAATCTGGGCAAGCGGCTTTCCCCCCGATTGTACATCGGCCTGCAGGCTGATCCCACTATGACATTTGATCAATACGACTACCAGGTAGCATACCGCCTGAGTTCCAACATGTCCCTGGAAGGCTCCCTGTCCCCTGGACAATACCGCATAAACTATCGTCTCAAATATCGCTACTGAGCTCGGCTCTCTACTTTATAAATGGATCACTTCCGCCGGGTTTCACTGTTCTTCCTGGTTTGGTTAAGTCAACCGTTTGGCTTGATAGCCCAGGTGGACGACTTACCCATCGGTAAAATCTATTTTGAAGGAAACGAAGCTTTCACCGAGGAGCAGCTCAAAGGCCTGATGAAGCTTCGGGCAGTGCGGGCGTTCGCCTTTCGGGATCAGCCCTTCAGCCGTCGCGCCCTGCGCATCGACGCTTTGACACTGGAAGGTTTTTACGCCAGCCAGGGTTATCTGGAATCATCCGTGACCGACTCCTTTGCGGTGAACCCTTCCGGGCAGGTAGACGTCTACCTGATCGTTATTGAAGGGCGGCAATTCATGCTGGCGGATATCGAAATGACCGGTAATCGTCTCCTCAGCACTGCAGAAATTCTCACATTTTTGGATTTGGAGCCCGGCGAGCCCTTTAACCCGGTCTATATCCGCCACCGCTTGGACGAGTTGCGCCGCTACTACCAGAACCAAGGCAAATTGACCATAGATATCCTCGACGAAAAGGAAGCTGATGGAGATGTGTACCTGCGGCTGTTTATTTCCGAGGGTCTCACTTATGCCGTCGGTGGCATCAACGTAACTGGACTGGTCCAGGTACCGGAGAAATTTGTCCGGCGGGAACTATTGTTCAAGACTGGAGATACTTTCAGGCAAGACGATTTGGTTCTGTCCCAACAGCGCATATTCGAATCCGGCCTGTTTGCCGCCGTGGAGATTCTTCCCGAGATTCAGTCTCTGGAGTCCGGGATTGCCAACCTGGAAATCCGGGTACGGGAATTGGAGCGGCGCAGCATCGACTTGACGGTGGGATTTGAACAAAAAGAGGACCCTGGCTCCGGCGAGCCCAGCACAGCGGTGACCACCTCAGGCCAGTGGTGGCACTCGCGCATTCTTGGTACTAGTATTCGCTCCGGCATCACTCTGGAGCCTGATCTGGTACTGCAGGCGATCACCTCACCGAACTTGTTGGCTTCCTGGGAATTCCAAGCACCGTGGACCCTGGGAATCAGGATCCCCAGTTCGATAAAATTCTTTTCCGACTATCAAACCACTCCCTACCGGATATACGAGACCGGGGTCGATGTCACCCTGATGCGTCGTCGGGTGCACCGCTCGCGGTTCACCGGACGGTTTCGCTGGGCATTTACGACTGCTGAGGAGGAAGTGCTCGACTCGGTGGCTACCGCCGGGGCCAATCGCAGCATCAATTTCGATTACCTTTTCCAAGGGGTGGATAATCTGCTGGCGCCCCGCAAGGGAACCATCTTCCAGATTAATCCCTCCCTGAACGGCATGGTACTTGAGGGCGTTGATAAAGTTCCTTATTACCTTAAGCTGGAGGCTGATATCAGGCGTTATCATCCCGTGGGTCGGGAGTCTGTATTCGCCTACCGGGCCAAGCTGGGTTATTTACAGACCTTACCTGCAGGGGGTGGCCGCAGTTTGCCGCTCATCAATCTGTTCGACCTGGGCGGCAGCACCTCGCTCAGGGGCTGGTCGCGGCCAAAACGATTTTCCGGTGAGGGCGGAATGATTAAAATGCTCGGCAATGTTGAATTGCGCTTCCCTTTGATCTGGATACTCGGCGCAGAGATGTTCCTCGATATGGGGGCCTTAAAGGCCTTCAAAAATCCCTACACCTCCGACCTGGAGTGGAAATCGGGTTGGGACACCGGTATAGGACTTCTGATCACAACACCCTTGGGTCCCATCCGGTTGGATGCCGCTTGGCCGCAAGGCCAACAGAAGGGTAGCACACCCATATATCAGATGGCATTCTTGTATACTTTTTAGCCCCATCACTAGCCGGGTGTGCTAAAATCGGGGAACTCGAATCAGGGAGCCGGAGTACAATTGGGAAATGTGGCTTGAACGACGGTTAGTCACAAATTTAAATTCGCCTTCCCTTTTCCTTCAATTTGTAGATAACGAGGGTCTATAGTTATGCGAACGAGTGCACAGGTAGGGTACTTATTTCTGGCAGCGGTCATCCTGGGCTGCGGCGCCCCCAAGACTGCTGAGGAACTTTGGAACGCCGCCACTAACGATATAAATAAGCGAAATTATCCCGGGGCGATAAAATCGTTGGGAAAGTTGGTATCCAAGTTTCCGGACAGCCCGCTGGCCTCCCAGGCCATGTTCCGGCTAGGCGACGTCTATATGAATAAGACTAATCAGGTTGAGCTGGCCATTGAAACATTTCAGGGTACTTTCGACCGCTATCCGGATAGTGATGAGGGTGTCAAATCGTTGTTCATGATTGGGTTTGTGAATGCCAACTATCTGGATGACCTGGAGGCGGCCGAGCAGGCCTATAACCAGTTCCTGGAGAAGTATCCCAATCATGAGCTGGGCGAATCCGTACGCTTCGAACTGAATAATCTGGGCCGGTCAGTGGAAGAGATCGACGAGCTGAAAGACGTGGTGGATGTCGACTAGCACTGCGGTGGCAACCGGCGCCGAGGGCCCCGACCTGGCTGGTCTTACCGAGGAGATAGCCCGGGAATCCCGTTATATCGACCAGTTGCGCCAGGCCACCGGCCAGGTGATCGTGGGACAGCACGATCTGATCCAAAAGCTGTTGATTACCATGCTCTCCAACGGCCACGTGCTGCTGGAGGGTGTGCCCGGACTGGCCAAGACAATGACCGTCAACACGCTGGCCCGCCTGATCGGCACCCGCTTTCAGCGCATCCAATTCACCCCCGACCTGTTGCCCGCAGACCTGATCGGCACACTGATCTATAATCCCAAGGAAGGGACCTTTGAAACCAAACGGGGACCGATCTTCACTAATATTGTCCTGGCGGACGAGATCAACCGCTCACCTGCCAAGGTGCAGAGCGCCCTATTGGAAGCTATGCAGGAACGGCAGGTAACCATTGGCACCGATACCATCACTCTGCCCAAACCGTTCATGGTTATGGCCACCCAGAATCCCATCGAGCAGGAAGGCACTTACCCGCTGCCCGAAGCCCAGGTAGACCGCTTCATGTTCAAGGTGCTGGTGGATTATCCCACCCGGGATGAGGAGCTGCTGATCCTGCAGCGAATGGCGATGACAACAGACTTGCCCAAGGTGAAGCCGGTGGTCAAGGCTAAACAGGTGCTCAAGAGCAGGAAGCTGGTCAATGCCATCTACTTGGCGGAGAATATCCAGCAGTACATCGTGGACCTGGTGACCGCTACCCGGAATCCCGCCCAGGCCGGCCTGAACGATCTCAAGGACTTAATAGCCTTCGGGGCTTCGCCGCGGGCCACCATCTATACCGCCATCGCTGCCCGGGCCCGGGCTTTCCTGAACCACCGGGGGTATGTGATCCTGGATGACGTCCGGGATGTAGCCCGGCCGGTACTGAGGCATAGAATTCTGCTGACATACGAAGCGGAAGCCGAAAATGTTACCACTGAAGACATTATCGACCGGCTCTTCGAGACTATTCCGACCCCCTGACAATTGCGGGAGCGTCTGATGGTCTCCAGGAACATGTTCGACGCCCGGTCGAGGCAACCATGATTCCCGCCCAGATACTGGAGAAAGTCCGGTATATTGAAATCCATACCCGGCACTTGGTGAACGACATTTTCGGCGGTGAGTACCACTCGGTATTCAAGGGACAGGGGATGGAGTTCGCCGAAGTACGCGAATATCTGCCCGGCGATGACATCCGGGCCATCGATTGGAATGTCACCGCCCGATTCGGTAAACCGTTCATCAAACGCTTCGACGAGGAACGGGAACTCACCGTGGTACTGGCGGTGGACGGTAGCGGTTCTTCCATGTATGGTACGGGGGCGGCCCTGAAAAGTGATATTGCTACTGAAATTGCCGCCGTGCTGGCCTTCAGCGCCATCAAGAATAATGACAAGGTAGGGCTGGTGATCTTCAGCGATGGGGTTGAGAAGTTCATCCCCCCCAAGAAGGGCCGGGCGCATGTGCTGCGAGTCATCCGTGACCTGGTTTACCATGACCCGGTAGGGCACAGCACCCGTATCGACCTGGCGCTGGAATACCTGTTGCGGGTATTGAAGCGCCGGGCGGTTATCTTTCTGTTATCCGACTTCCTGGACGAAGGATTTGATATTCCCCTGAAACTGGTGGGCCGTAAACACGATCTGATCCTGTTGCGCTTAGAGGATCCATCCGAACAGGACCTACCCAATCTGGGTTTGGTGAAATGGTACGATCCGGAAACCGGCGCTTCAGCCTGGCTGGACACTGCCTCCCGGGCGGTCAGAAAACGGTTCAGTCGGCGGGTGGATGAACGCCGCACCGTTTTCCAGCAATTCTGCCGGCGGAACTCCATCGACTTGATTTCCATCAATACCCATAAGAGTTACGTGCAACCACTGATGAACTACTTTATCACCCGCTCCACGCGCCATTGAGAGTCCCGGCCACCGCCCTACTTTTTCTGATCGGCGCCCTTGCTGCCCAGGGTACCGGTATTACGGCTCATTGGAGCGCCGATACGGTCCAGGTCGGGCAACCGGTGCAACTGCAGTTAGTCGTGGACTTAGCGCCGGGAGCGGTGCCGCATTTTCCGCACCTGGAGATTGATAACCCGGGTGTGAGCCTCTTAAAGACCAACCTGGGGCCGCGGTTCGCTGAATATGTGTTCAGTTTCTGGGAGCTGGGCCGGATAGTGCTGCCCGGCATCCCGGTCAAGTACGTTCTCCCGGATGGTTCCGAGCATCTGCTGGAAACCGACTCGCTGACGGTGCTGGTGGTCACCAGTCTCACCGGTGAGGAACAGGATATTCGGAATATCAAAAGTATGTTACCGGTGATCCTCACCGATCCCCGTACCCGGCTGCTGCGGGTGTTGTCATTGATCCTATTGCTGGGCATCATGGTGCTGATCTGGCGGCGGCGGACTGCGCCTCGTCCGGCAGGCGCTAAGGGCAGCCGGATCTATCCGGACCGGGCGGCCCTGGATGATCTGGCGCGGCTACGAGAACTCGGTTATGATCAGGTCCGGGCGAGTGAACACTACCTGGAACTCTCCCGCATCCTGCGGTACTACCTGGAACGCCGCTACCTGTTTCGGGCTTTGGAGATGACCACTTCCGAGATTCAGCGGGTGTTGCCGCGCAAGGTGGATGACAGGGAAATTGCGACCCTGGTGGGCCAGCTGCTGGAGCTGGCGGACCTGGTGAAATTTGCCGGCCGCTACCAGGACCGGCGGCAGTGGAACTACGACCTGGAGCTGGTGGCCTCGATTATCAGGCGCACCCGGTCGGTTTTCCAGGTAGAGGCCCGGCCCGGTTTGCACCCCGGGCCACTCAATTAACCTGTAAATTACCTGACAACTCTACTCACCGGCGCGAACTGGCAGAGCTGTCGGGAAGCAGCCAAATTCCGGAGCGAAGGATGGCCACTTGGGTGTGGATTCTATTGTTACTGCTGGCCCTGGGCGCGGGGTTGACTGCGGGATACTTCATTGCCCGGCTGAAGCTTAGCGCTGATTTCCAGGAGACGCGGCTGCGGCTGGAAGCAGCCCAGCGTGAACTGGGTGAGCGGGACCAGTTGGATAAGCGCTTCAAGGACACTTTCGCGGCGCTCTCCAATCAAGCCCTGAAAATCTCAAGTGACCAGTTTTTACAATTAGCCGAAGAAAAATTCAAGGCCCTCAGTAAAGAGAGCGATCAGCAGCTGGAATCCAAGAAGAAGCTCATCGACGCGAACCTGCAAGAGATCGGCACAGCGTTGAAGGATCTGGTGGACAAGTCAACCAAGTTGGAAGAGGGGTTAGCCTCCAGCAAAGAGCAGACCGAGCAACTTCGCTCTACAACTGATGGACTGCGGCAAGTCCTGTCTTCCTCCCAGGCTCGCGGCAAATGGGGGGAGCGAATGGTTGAGGATATCCTGCAGCTCCTGGGCCTGGAGGAAGGGATTAACTACCAAACCCAGGTAACACTGAAATCCGGTTCCAGGCCCGACTTTACTTTCTTGTTGCCCAAGAGCAAGAAGATCAATCTGGATGTGAAGTTTCCCATCGATCAGTATGAATACTACATCGAAGCGGAATCTGAATCGGATGCCCAGCAGGCTATGCGCCAATTCCTGGCCGATGTAAAAAACCATATCAAGGACGTGGCGGGCCGAGGGTATGTCAGCCCTGCGGATGGCACCGTCGATTATGCCATGGTCTTTATCCCCAATGAGGCCATTTACGGGTTCATTCACCAAAATGATGCCGGTCTGCTGGATTATGCACTGGAACAGCGTATAATTCTCTGCTCGCCGATCACCTTGTACGCCGTGCTTTCACTGGTGCGGCAGGCGGTACGCAATTTCGCCATGGAGGAAAAAGCGGGGGAGATATTCAAACTGCTGGAGCTCTTTCAGAAGCAGTGGACAAAGTATACCGGGCAGATGGATAAGATGGGGCGGAGCCTCGAGAGTGCCCAGCGGGACTATCAAGAGCTAGTAACTACTCGATCCCGCCAGCTGGATAAACCCCTCGACAAGATCCAGGAATTGCAGGCCGGGCGCCAGCAGGATCTACTGGCCGGCTTCGGGGCAGAACCCCCTGAGGATTGATCGTTCCGGCCGGCCGTTTAGAGACTCAAGGATGGGGGCCTCCAGGCTGCAGGCTAAAGCTTGCATCCGAGGCTGCTTAGGGATAATCTTAACCGGCGGCCTATGCGCACTATTTCAGCACTCAAACCTTACCTGATTTTAATCTGGTCGGCACTATTGCTTTTGGGTCAGCCCATGTCGGCCGGCAGCAGTTCCCCGGCCCCGGCTATGGACGTGGGCGGCGATCAGGAGGAGACCAGCAAAAAGCCGCGCCGTCGACGCAAACGTCCCTCAGCTGCTGCGGATACTACAGCCCCCGCATCCAGGACGACTAGACAGCGGCCACCTTCACAGCGGCAGACCCGATCCCGACGTCCCACCCGACGGCGTCGCAAGCCCCCCGCCCAGCCGGTGGCCAAGACCTACACCGAGACCGAGCTGCGGGACATGACCGCCAAGATCACTGCGCTGAACGAACAGTTGGCAACCCTGAACCGCCGCACCGCTCGCCGATTGGCGCACCTGGCCCCGGCGGACAGCGTACCCATGAGTCAGCGCTTCCGTTTCGAGGGCGAGTATGAGCGGGTACGGGAACTCGAGCGCCGGGTCGCTGAAAATCCAAACGACCAGTTAACGCAGGTGGCTTTGGCACAGCTCCAAGCCCGTAACCATAAATACCGATCGGCTGAGGAACACCTGCAACGAGCACTGGCGGCGGAACCGCTGAATCAGGAGCTGCTATTCGATCTGGGCCGGCAGCATCTGCAGGCCGGCAGCACCGCCCGGGCCTGGTCGACTTTCCAGGAAATCATTTATCTCAACCCGGAAAGCTATGCCGCCCGCCTGGCCCAGGGCGAAGTGCGGGAAGCAGATCGGGACTTTACCGGCGCCATGGCTATCTACCGGCAGGTGGAGGAACGGTTCGGGCCGCTGGCCGAAGTATATTACAACCGTAGCATAAACCTGGTACTGCGGGGCAGCTTCGGCGAAGCGGTTACCGTGGCGCGTACCGGCCTGGAACAATACCCTGATCATGCCGCCCTTTTCTATGCCCGGGGGCGGGCTTACGCTGGCCTGGGGATGCTGGACCGGGCCAAGATAGACCTGTACGACGCCCTCTCACTGGAGGTCAACTACTACGCAGTCTATCCCGTCCTGGGCGATCTGTCCTCGCAAGAGGGCAATTATTCCACCGCTATCCGAGTCTACCTGCGCTATCTGGATGAGTATCCGGGTGACGAGCCAGTCTCTTTTTCATTGGGTAGGGCCTACTTATCCGATCTGCGCTTTCATGACGCCGTGCGGGAATGGGAGTTGTGGTTGTACCTGCACGGCCCCAGTGAACAGGTCAACCAGTGGCTGCCCAGGGCCTACTACCTGCAATCACTTGAATTCCAGCGTCAGGGGCAGTTCCACCAGGCGTTGGACGCTCACGGCAAGGCTATGGCCCTGGCAGGTGGTAACTCCGCCCGGTGGTTGGTGCCTGCCCTGGTTGGCGCCGGTGAAGCCGCCCGGGAGCAGGGTGAATACAATCGCTCGCGGGACTATTTTGACCGGGCGCTGGAAATGGACCCCTTCAGTGTTGATTCCTACGTGGGATTAAGCCTGACCTACGCCGCTCTGCAGGACACCATTCAGGCCCGTTCCACTTTGCGCCGGGCGCTCAGTCTGGATGCCGATCATCCCCGGGCCCGGGTAGTGCAGCTGCGGCTTAGCCAGCCCTGAGATTGATCCCTCCCAGACAACCCAGCCTACAACCGGCCGGGCGGGTCAGCGCTCGATGGTTCGGCCTGGGCCTGTTGGCTCTGGCATCGATCAGCGCTACCCAGGCGCCGGCCCGCAGTGGTAACCTGCCTCCCGATCACACTCCCGCCCAGGGCGACTCCCTGCTTTGGATCGGTATCGACGCCATGTATTCCTATCGTTTTGCCCAGGCCCAGGCCGCGTTGGACTCGGTGATCGCCCGCGATCCGAACAACGCCATCGCCCCTTTCGTGGCGGTGAGCAATCGCTGGCTGCGAGCGCTGACGGAGCAAGGGGTGGCGGAGTCTTACGAAGCCCTGCTGAGTGCCGTCGGCGCTACTATCCCGCACTACGAGGCCATGCTGCGACGAGACAACCCGGAGGCCGAAGTGCTGTTATTCCTGGGCACCACCTATGGCCTGCGAGCCCGGATCGCCATCGCCCAGAAGCGGTGGACTGCGGTGATCTATTCGGGTCTTAAGGGCGTTCGGCTGGTGCAGCGGGCTCACCGGCAGGACTCTACCATGGCCGACGCCTGGTTGCCTATCGGTATATTCGATTATTATGCCGGAGCCAGTTCCCGGCCGGTACAGATCCTGGCCCGCATGTTCGGCATCCGGCCTGACCGCCAATTGGGTATCGCGGAGCTGGACCGGGCCGTGCGGCAGGCGCCCCACGCCTGGATCGAGGCCGCCAGCACCCTTTCTATTCTCTACCTGTATATCGAGGACAATCCCCAGGCGGCCTATCGCTATACCTCCCTTTTAATGGATCGTTACCCCGAAAACTATTACTTCAACTTTCTGTATGGCGAGGAACTGGTACGCACCCAGCGTCTGGAGCAGACCCGGTCGTTCCTACCCCGGCTGGAAAAATTAGTCCAGCGGTCGCATCCCAACCAGCGGCTGGAATGGGAATTGAAATACGCCGCGCTGGAGGCCGCCCTGGCCTGGGAGGAGGGCGATCCGGTGATGGCCCTGGAGCGGGCCCGGTGGGTAATCGATAACTACGAAATGGAATTTGACTGGCACCTGGGACTAGCCCTGCACTTGCGGGCCACCATCCGGGAAGAACATGGTGACCTGGCCGGGGCCAGGGAGGACTTCAAGGCTGTGGTCCGGCTGGATAACGGCACCTGGGTGATCGCTCGAGCCCGGGCGGCTGTGACTCGGGTCGAGACCCGGCTGTCTCACCGTTAGCCCAATTGGGGGTGAAATATGGCAGCGTTTAAATTCCACCACTCACAGCATCAAAAACTGAGCGCACCAGAGCGTCGCCGGAGCCTGCCGTGGGAATCGGTGTTGGAGGTCCTGGGGCCCCTGGATGGCAAGGTGATCATGGACCTTGGTTGCGGGACCGGTTATTTTGGCCTGCCGCTGGCTCGGGCGGCCGGCCCCGGTGGCCGGCTATATGCCGTTGACACCAGCCGGGAGATGCTGGACTTACTGGAGTTGGAAATCGCCGCCTCCAAACTGGCAAACGTGCAGCTGGTACTTTCCACTGAATCTTCCATACCATTGCCTGATCATTGCTGTGATCTGATCTTTGCCGCCGCCGTATACCATGAATTCGAGGACCGGCCCGCCAGCCTACTGGAAATGCTGCGCCTGGCCCGCCGGGACGCCCGGCATGTGGTGATCGACTGGAACCGGCGCTCGGGGGAGTCCGGCCCGCCGCTGGAGCATCGGGTCGCTGAAGAAACTGTGATCAGCGAATATGAAGCCGCCGGTCTGAGCCTGGTGAAGCGCTTTGAGCCCGGAGCCGATTTTTACGGGCTGATCTTCGGCGGCGATTAGTGCTCAGGTTTTACCGCCAACTCCCGGAAGTAAATGACGATCCCCCGATCCACAGCGATAGCGGTTACTTCAAACGGTAGCTCCTCCTTCAACAGTGGATGCCCGGCGCAGTAACCGCCTGGACAGGCCCTCATCGAGGAACTATTGGTGTTGCATATCCCTGGCGGGCCGGTAAATTCCTCAGTCTAGCGGCCGGTACTCGGGCTGCCAGGTATATTCCCGGATAGCCTGGTTTAAGTCCGCCGGTTCGGGGGCGGTGGCGATCCCCAGCCGGTAAGCCTCACGAGCTACAGCGACGGCGATTTCCAGCGAAACCGTTTGGAGTTCCTGTAGCGATGGAAAGACGCTGCCCCGGTCCAACATACCATCCGGCACCGCCTCCGCCAAGGTAAGGGCTGCTCGGTGGAACATGCTGTCGGTGACCTGCTTGGCCCGGGTAACGAGGATCCCCAGCCCGACCCCTGGGAAGATGTAGGCATTGTTACCCTGTCCCGGATGAAAAGTCATTCCATTGTGAACCACCGGATCGAAAGGGCTGCCACTGGCGAAGATGGCCTGTCCCTCGGTCCAGGAATAGGCCTGCTTAGCGGTGCATTCAGCCTTGGAGGTGGGATTGCTTAGAGCGAAGATGATGGGCCGTTCTGCATGCCGGGCCATGGTTTTTACGACCTGTTCGCTGAATAGTCCCGGTTGCCCCGAAACTCCCAGTAGGACAGTGGGTCGCACATGCTCGACCACATCCGCTAACCGTTCAATGGGCTGATCGTCCCGGGCGAACGGCTTCTTGTGCTCGGCCAGCTGGTCATAACGATCTTTTGTAACCAAGCCCTTTGAGTCTACGAACCAGAACCGTTCCCGAGCCGCTGTTTCATCCAGGCCGGCATCCATCAGGCCGGTCATGATGGCTTTGGCGATCCCAGTGCCGGCCTCTCCGGCGCCCAGAAACACGATCCGCTGTTCGATCAGAGGCTGGCCGGTTATCCGCAGGGCTCCCAACAATCCGGCAAAAGATACCGCTCCGGTACCTTGAATATCGTCGTTAAAAACCAGTGTTCGGTCCCGGTATTTCTCCAGCAGGCGAAAGGCGTTGGTGCTGCCGAAGTCTTCAAACTGAATCAGACATTGAGGCCAGCGTTCGTGCACCGCCCAGATGAACTCGTCAACCAGCTGGTCGTAGATCTCACCCCGCTCTCGTTTGCGAGCAAGTCCTAAGTATAGCGGGTCTGCCAACAGCTCTTCGTTATTCGTGCCGACATCCAGACACACCGGCAGGGTCTGGCAGGGTTCAATCCCGGCGGCGGCCACATACAGGCTTAATTTGCCTACCGGGATCCCCATGCCGTTAACACCCAAGTCTCCCAGGCCCAGGATACGCTCACCGTCGGTGACAACTATTATTCGGATGTCTTGGTAAGGCCAGTTGCCTAGCAGTTTATCCACTGCGCCCAAGTCGTCCAGGCTGATGCAGATGCCCCGCGGGCGCCGGAAAATCCGGCTGTATTTCTGGCACGCCAGCCCCACCGTAGGTGTATATATGATGGGCATCATTTCTTCCAGGTGCTGCTCTAAAAGCATGTAGAATAATGTCTCGTTCCGGTCCAACAGCCCCAGGAGGTAGATGTACTTCATCAAATCGGAACCCTTGTAGCCGTAATTCTCGTAGACTCTCTTTAGCTGCTCATCCATCGACACGATTCGGGGTGGCAGCAAACCTCGCAGCCCCAGGTTTTCCCGCTCTTCGGGTGTAAAGGCGGTGCCCTTGTTCAAACGGGGGTCGTGCAGGATATCCACCCCCCGCAGGGCAGCGAGGTCCGGCAGGCGGGAATTCCTTTTTTCAATGTTCATGTGCTCTACTCCTTGGACCCGGTGATTATTGTTTGAAATTGTTCCCGGGCGCCGGACCGAAAGTTACGCTGGGTGCAGAAATTGGCCTACGGCAAAGCCGGCGTAGAATTTCGATTCAATATTTGTTTAGTTTCAACTCCGTTTTAAATTTCCCCTGTTTGAGAGTCAGTTATATTGGAACCCAGCTGAGACAGGGGGGTAGGAAAATATTGCCTACCCGTTATTAAGGTACTATAATGTACGTGCGCCAAAGGCGGTATTTAGGCTGTCTGCGGCCTCGGTGAGCACCGGAGTCGGATAGCTAGCGCGAATGCGGCATGAGGTTTGCACCTATCCATTCAGTGGGAGCCAGGGGTGATTATTACCCTAGCCCCTGAAAGAGCGGTATTAAGGATTGGGGGATGGAAGAACACGAGAGAGAAGATCTGCTTGAGCGGGAGGAGACCGGAGCGGACACCGGCAGCAACCCGGAAAATGCCGGCAGCGGGGTCACCAAAGCCGCCGATGCGTCGGGTTTTGTCCCCTGGGAAGAGGAAGTTCTACCATCAGCCCAGGGTCTTACCACCGCTGGCAAGACCATTATTAAGAAAAGTAGCGTGCGTCAGGGCACTCCCCAGACTATCGTACCGGAAGTCCCTGCGCGGGTTAATCAGCCGCCGATGGATGTGCAGCCCCTGCTTGAAGATGACATTATTGTAGGGATGAAGATCACCTGCTCTTGCGGTAATTCCCATGAAGTCAGATTTGAGTTTGATGCTTGATTATGAATGAGCCTATCAAGGATTCCGAGTCTGCCGAAATTGTAACTGGCCCCGTCGAGGTGAGGATCTTGGATGACGGGTACCGGGCGGCGCTTTTTGTCTCCAAGGAGACGAATCCCTTTCCCTCGATGAAACAGATATACCTGGCTATTGAGCACGCCAAGATTACCTACGGGATCGACGACCAGGCGGTGGATAGTCTGGTGAAAAAGCGGATCAAGGGGAAACTATTGGTATTCGCCAAGGGTAAGCCACCGGTGGACGGCGGCGGCGCGCGGCTGATCTGGAATCTGGGTTCCGAGGACGGGGAACCCCCGGCAGATATCACCGACCAAGCGAATGGGGTCGCCTCCATCACCCCGCTCTTCGGCCGGGTCAGTAAGGGGCAACAGATTCTCTCGAAGATGCCCTCCACCGAGGGGGTGGAAGGGATCACAGTTTTTGGTGAGTCCAAGGCAAAAGCCGGGGAAGATATTCCTATCCCGGTCGGCGAGGGTACTTATCTATCCAGTGACGAGCTGACTCTCTTGGCAGGCAGCCGCGGGATTGCCTCCTGGTCTGGGGAGAAAGTTACTGTTTCAGACGTTAAGCATATTAACGGCAGTGTGGATTCCCAACGGGGCGATATAAAAGTTGAAGGTTCGGTCTTTATCGAGAAGGATGTCCGGGCCGGGTTCCGCGTCGAAGCGGTTGGCGATATCTACATCGGCGGCAATGTGGAAGGCGCCGATGTTTACTCGCGCAGTGGCAATGTCGTGGTACGCAACGGCATAATCGGACAGAACCGGGCCAGGGTCCTGTCCGGCAAGAACATTGTGGCCGGATTCATTCAAGATGCTACTGTAGGGGCCAAGCAGGACGTGGAAGCCACCCGGTACATCATCAACAGCGCCGTTACGGCCGGTCGCCATATAATAGCCCTTTCGCGTGAAGGACTGATCCGTGGTGGTACTTGTTTCGCCGGCAAAAAGATCGAAATCCTGGTAGGCGGATCAGACGGAAGGATTCCTACTGAATTGAAGGTGGGTTTTACTCCGCCGGAATCGGCCTTAAAGGCTCGGTCCGATTTACGAGCGGATCTGCGTCGTAACCGGATGGAACTGGCTTACGTCCAGAAACGGGCTCAATTTCTGACTCTGCTCAAGGAACATTCCGGGGGGCTGGCTGAGGATAAGGAAGCCCAGCTGCAGGGGCTCAAGAAAAAGGAAAAGACCCTGCTGGAACAGCATCGTCAACTGAACTCCAAAGAGTCGGAAGGGGCTGATGAGGGAGCGGAAAAAGACCTTAAAACTGAAGTGGAAAGCATCAGAATCCATGATACCGTTTTTCCGGAAGTATCCTTGGCAATCGGTAATCTGGGTACAACCGTAAATAAGGAACGCAAGAATGCCATGTGGTTCCGGGTTGGAGAGACTATGAAAATGGGACCCCTGAATGCGGCGATAAAAAAAGCCTGAGGTGGTTCTATTTTCTGAAGAATATTTTTCGCCCGGTGGGGTTGACTTACTAATAATCGGCTAGATACAGGTAGGCTATGAAACCGCGCATTTTAGTAGTTGATGATGAAAAATTCATTGTCGAGGCGATCTCACAACATTTGACCCAGTGCGGTTACCATGTAGTGTCATATGTGGATGCTACCGAGGCGCTGAAGGCCATCCAAACCGAGTCGTTCGACCTGGTGTTGACCGATCTACGGATGCCGGACATCTCCGGAATGGATATCACCCGGGCGGTGTATGATCAGAAAACCGATACCATGGTCATTATCCTCACTGGTTATGCCACCCTGGATTCGGCCATCGAATCAGTGCACCTCCAGGTCTACGCTTACCTGAACAAACCCTTTGACCTGCGTCAGCTGGGCCAGGTGGTGGAAAGGGCCCTGACCGAACAGCGCCTCAAGCGGGAAAACGAGGCTCTGCAAGCCCAAATCTCCAAGATGCTAAGCGATGTGACTACCCTGTATGCAGTCACCAGGCTGCTTTATGATACCAACGACTGGGACATGACGATGGAATTTGTCCTGGATACCCTGTCCATCGGCCTGGGAATTACGCACAGCTGCCTATTATTCAAGGATGCCCAAGGGGAGTACCGGGTGGGCCGGTCAAATTTTCCTGCCGGGTCGCCACTCCACGAGAAAGTTCCCGCCTACTCCTGGAAGAAATTATCTGCAGAGGTATCAGAGGAGGATCTCACAGTTCTGGAAAACAGTGGGGAGAGCGCCAAGCTGCTGAAGAAGTTTTCCTTGCCCAAGGAACACCTGGAATACCTCTACATGATTCCAATCCGCTATCGTGATTTGCACCTGGGATTCCTGGCGGTCTTCATTGTTGCCGAGCAAGAGGCCCTGGCCGAAGATATGCAGACCCTGTTGCTGATTCTGGCCACCCAAATTGCACCCAAGGTGTATGATGACGAAGATAGCGGGATTGCTGACCGGGTGGGCCGCGTGGATATAGACGCAGCCCAGGGGATGCTCCGTTTAGCTATCGATTCTAGTGATGGGGCTGGCAGTGAATTCGGCGTTAATCTGTTGCGTTTCGTGACCCCCCGGACCCTGGCGACTATGGAAGAGACAGATGCCTTTCACCAGGCCTGCCTCCAGATGACTCGCCGCCATGAACCTAAAGCTAACCTGCTGTGGCTGACCGCTGATACAGCCTTTGCCCTGTTCCCCGGTTCGAACCGGGCCCAATCGGATATTACCTGTATGGCCCTGGCGGAGGACTTTCATAAGACGGAACTGGCGGATTATAAGGACGATAAAGCAGCCGAATTGATTTTCGCGTCGGCGACCTGGCCCCAGGAGGCTGACTACACTGCTGATATCATTTATTTGGTCTGGTCGCGCCTGCTGGCCAAGATTCAGGCCAAAGCGTCACAAGCAGCTGCAGAAAAATCGGTGAATGCCTGAGGATCAACACCCACCAGCATTCCAGCCTTCCGCTCTACTTTATGAAACCGAACGGGCGGTAATCAGAACTCTTACTCTTCAATTGCAAGATCGCAATTGGGAAGTCTATAGTGCCCGCGAGCCCCATAAGGCTCTTAGTCTATTGGGCGAACACCACCCGGCCGTCGCCCTACTGGATATGATCAATCCCGAGATGGATGGGATCGAGCTGGCCCGCAAGATGCGCGCAATCAGTCCGGACCTAATTATTATTCTGCTCACCGGCTACCCCGAACCCGATCTGGCTGTCGAAGATCTCCACCAGCTGGTCTTTACCTATCTGGTCAAGCCTGTGCGCATCGATCAGCTATTGCTGGTGATCGCCCGGGCTCAACAAGGGCTGGCCGTATTGCAGGAGAACCGGTTGTTGAAACAACAGGCGGAGCAGCTGCGTCTCGAATTGGAACAGGCGCACCAGGCGATGAAAACTACCGGCGCCGGCGGATCGGCTACCGAGGATGAGTCCCTCAGTCTGCATCGCCCCCTGGGACGGGGTCCCGGTGGAGTTCCCGGGCGGCAACCTAATGTCATCGCCAGCTACGAGCGCCAGATGAGTACCGCCAAGCTCGATCAGCGCCCGGAGCCCGAACCCCCGCCGGTAAGTGAGTCAGCCCCGGCAGTGGAGCAAACCGAAGAGGATGGGACTAAGGAGCAGCAGACTGAAGAGAATGAGGACTAAGTGGACCCTAAGGCTCCCATAGAAGACCTGATCGAACAGTTTCGAGTCTCGGCGGCCGGGGTCCAGGCCGCCTATCACCAGCTGGAACAGGAGTTACTCTCCGAGGGCCAAGGTCCCTGGGAACCGGCCCCGCCCCCCACTTCCCTGGAGTTACAAAACCTGGCCCCCTTGTATCTGATGGGTAGCCTGGTCGGGGGACTGTCCCAATCCTCCCTGGTAATTAACCAGGACCTGGAGGTCATCTCCACCAATGGTGAGGCCAAGAAGGACTTCAAGTTGCAGGATACCAATTCCTTAACCGACGTACTGGCGCCCGGTTCGTTGGAAACCCTGCAGCAGCTGCTGGACGAGGCCAGTTCGCGTAGCGGGGTGGAGGTACGACTGGCTGATGCGGGCTCAGCCGGGATCTACGACTGCATTTATCTGGACAACCCTATCGAAAAGGGTCGTTTATTGCTGCTGGTGGCCCAGGAGCTGGAGTTGACCCACCTGCGGGAGGTGGAAAATCAGATCCTCAAGAATCTCACCGGGACGCTGGTACACGAGATTCGCACGCCCTTGACTTCCATGCAGGGATTCGCCGAATTGCTGTTGCAGGTGCAGAACCTGGATCCCAAGGAAAGCGACAAACTCAATATGATCAAGCTGGGGATCGAGCGGCTCAATCTGCTGGCCACTGCCCTGGGCACGGTCTTTAATGAAATCGTTGAGCCGCACTGGATGAAGGTGGACTTAGGATCGTTTCTACTCCACACCGTGAAGCAGGTGACGGCTGAGAAATCCCTTGATGATGATGTAATCCAACTGGAGGTAAAAAGTGCGGACATCCAGGTAGTATCGGACCCCGAGTTGTTGCGGCTGGCGCTGGAACAGGTGTTGTTTAACTCGCTGGAAGCATTGGAGCAGCCGGCAGCCGGCGATGTCCTACTGACTTTGAAAAGCCAGGACCGGGAGGCAGCTATAACCGTGCGGAATAACAGCACCGAGGCGAGCGCAGGTGACACCGCGGAGTGGTGGGTGCCTTTCTACACTACCAAATCGGGGCATCTGGGCCTGGGATTGGTACAGGTGCGGCGGATCATTGAAGCTCTGGGCGGACGGGCCGAGTTTGCACTCCGCAGTCCAGGCGCTGTCCGGCTTGAGATCACTTTGCCTATTTAATGTTCGTTCTGTAAACGTAATTTGGTGTTACCAATTCCGGACCGGCTCATCATGAGGGCCAGTTCGATTATCCGGTGGATTCGAAGGAGTTAAAGATATGGATGCACATAGCATTCTGGTCGTAGACGACGACAATTATATCCGCCTTTTCCTTCAGGAAACTCTGGAAGGCAAGGGATACCGGGTGGAACTGGCGGAGGATGGTAAGGTGGCACTGGCCAGGATCAAGGCGGAACCTCCCGATCTAGTACTTACCGATTTGAAAATGCCCAAAATGGACGGCTTGGAGTTATTGCAGGCCGTCAACAAGTTCGATCAGCCGCCGGGGGTAATCATTATCACGGCCTACGGCACGGTGGAAACGGCGGTGAAGGCCATGAAGCAAGGGGCTTTCGATTATCTTACCAAGCCGTTTTCGATTACGGAAATCGAGTCCCGGCTGAACCGCTACTTTGAGATCAACTCACTGCGGCGGGAGAACCGGCATCTGAAGGAGCAGCTCCAGGCCCAGGCGGTGGTCACGGATATGGTAGGCCAGAGCAAGGAGCTGCTGGAGGTGATGCAGGTGGTGGAGATGGTCAGCCGCAGTGATGCCCCGGTCTTCATCCAGGGGGAGAGCGGGACCGGTAAAGAGCTGGTGGCCACGGCGGTGCACCGTCTTAGCGACCGGTCCAAGCAGCCCTTCTTGCAGCTCAATTGTGCCGCCATTCCTGAGAACCTGATGGAGAGCACACTTTTTGGGCACATTCAAGGTTCATTCACCGGCGCCAGTAAGACCACCAAGGGCATTTTTGAGGAAGCCAACGGTGGTACGCTGCTGCTGGATGAGATCAGCGAGATCGCCCCCGGCATGCAGGCCAAGCTGCTGAGAGTGCTGCAGGAACAGCAGCTCACCAAAGTGGGCAGCCATAAGCCCATCAATGTGGATGTGCGCATAGTGGCTACCTCCAACCGCGATATCCAAATCCTGGTGCGGGAAGGACAGTTCCGTGAGGACCTGTTTTATCGCCTGAACGTAGTACCGATCATGGTACCACCGCTGCGGGAACGGAAGGATGACATCCCCATATTGCTGGAGCACTTTCTGGACCTGTTCTGTCGGAAATACGGCCAGCCTAAAAAGACGATTAGCACTGCCACCCAACGCAAGCTGGAACATTATAGCTGGCCGGGAAATGTGCGGGAGATGAAGAACAATACCGAGCGCGCGGTGCTGTTCGCCGGAGACAATCCCCAGTTGGAGATGGAACACTATTTCCCCTCTCCGGCTCGGGAGACAGCCCCGGTATCGTCGGTATTTACCGGTAGTAACACCATTGCTGAGGTGGAAAAGCAGGCGATTTTGGCAACGCTGGAGGGGGCCGGGAATAACCGCACCCAGGCGGCCCGGATTCTGGACATTTCGGTGAAGACCTTGCGTAACAAACTCAAGTTGTATGAGAGCGCTGGTTCTACGAACTGAGGAGCGCCCTCGAGATTTAAACCGGCCAAGCGAAAACCAGATCCCGCCCATCCAGTTCAGATCAGAGCTGTCAGTATTATCAACGTCTTCCGCCCCGGGTAACTTTTCTCCCGGCAGGGCAATTTTTTCCCGGGCTGGAGCCTGCCTGGGGCTCCACTACTCACAGCAGCCGCTGTTATATCCCTCCAGACGGTAGTTTGGCACGACTCTTGTGCGTATTCCACCCGGAATGAGGCAAAAGGACCATTCGTCATGAAGATTTTCAACAATCCCTCCGGAGTGTTGCTAAAGCGCTCCTTGGATATTCTTATGCGCCATCATCGGAACATTTCCGAAAATGTGGCCAACCTGAATAATCCGGACTATAAACGGAAACCAACCCGTTTTCTCGACGAGCTGTCCAGCGCCCAATTGAGCAAGGGGCTGAAAGTTACCGATCCACGCCATATTCGGCCTGATCCATCGGAAAAGCTGGCTCCGGATTGGGAGCGTGGCAAGGTGTCGATCACCCGGGAGATGGCCGATCTGGCCCAGAACCAAATCCGCTACGATTTTTCAGCCCGGATGCTGCGGCGCAAATTCGATGGTTTGACCAGCGCCATTACCGGCCGGATTCGGTGATTAAGGAGAAAAACAGATGAGAATCCCAGGTATATTCAGTATTTTCGGTAACGCCGCCCGCGGTTTGACCACCGAACTCGCCCGCTTGGAGACCGTCTCCGAGAATATCTCGAACGCTAATATGGTGGCTGGCCTGGGCGAGCCCATCTACCACCGCAAGACGGTTGACCCCCGGGCCGGTAAAGAGCCCTTTCAATCGTTACTGCGCAGTAAACGCCTGGCCCTGCATAGATCGGACAACAGTCACTTAAAAGGGGTCAACGAACGGCAGCGGTGGTACAGCGAACCCTGGCCGGAGGCCAAGACCATCGAGCATCCCAACGAGCGAGTGGTCTACGATCCCACCCATCCCAAAGCGGATGCCCGGGGATTTGTACGCATGCCGGATGTGAATGTGGTGGATGAGATGATGCAGATGATCACCGCCACGCGATCCTATGAGGCCAACAGTTCGGTACTGACTGCCGCCAAGACCCTAGCCCGGAAAACACTGGACATCTAGCTTCCCATGCAAGTCAATAACACGCTGCAGCAGTCCCTTTCACGGGTGGCAAACGCGCAACGGAGAAATACCCATCCCAGGCCTATTGATATTCCCACCGCTGGGCAATCTGTCGAGGAGATCGAATTCAGTCACCTGGAGGCTCCCATTCAAAACCGGTGGCAAAATCCGGCGCAGGGGGCTGAATCGGAAGAGTCGGTCTTGACAAACGGTGAAAAAAGTATTATAGATTTAATGTTTAATATCCCGGAAGGCGCCGGACAAAAGTCCTATAGCCCGCAGAAGCCCCGTCCGGTACCGATCGGGAACTTTATCGATCTGAGAGGTTGATATGAAAATCAATGAGAACATCACCCGCATTACCCCGCTGGGCCTGCCGGACAAAAGCAGCCGTCTGGTCAAGCCGGAGGAAACCGGACGCCCGACCTTCGGCCAGAAGCTGAAGGAAATGCTCTATGCCGTGAACGACCAGTCGGTACAGGCGGACGAGCAGATGAGCAAGGTGGTACGGGGAGAATCGGACGACCTGCACACCGCCATGGTGGCCCTAGAAGAGGCCAGCGTCAGTTTTAAACTGATGCTGGAGGTACGCAATAAGATGTTGGAAGCGTACCAGGAAATCAACCGGATGAATATCTAGCGGACAGCTGGAAAGGTAAATTGATATGCCTCCATTTTTTCAGCAGATAAGAGCTTTTCTAGAGCAATTCACTATCGGGCAGAGAATCGCCCTGTTCACCGTGGCCATCGGCGTGCTCAGCGCGCTGATTGTGCTGTCGCTGTGGGCCAACCGGCCGGAATTCACATTACTGTATCGCGATCTATCGCCGGAGGACGCCAATGAGATCGTCAGCACCCTGCGTGACGAAGGCGTACCTTATGAATTGTCATCGGGCGGGACGGCCGTTTATGTACCGGTGGACCGGGTCACCGAGTACCGGCTTACCTTTGCCGCGGGCGGACTGGGCACCGGCGCCATCACCGGGTATGAACTGTTCGACGAGCAACGTATGGGTATGACTACCTTCATGCAGCGGGTGAACTACCAGCGGGCTCTGGAGGGGGAATTGACCCATACTATCAATATGATGGATGAGGTCAAAATGAGCCGGGTCCACCTGGTGATCCCGGAGAAAAGATTTTTCGAGGATAAAAAGTCCTCTTCGGCTTCCATCGTCCTGCACCTGGAACCCACGGCCTATCTGCGGCCCAGGCAGGTCAAAGGCATCGCCATGATGGTGGCTAATAGTGTTCCCGATCTGCTGGAAGAGAACGTGAGTATTGTGGACGCCTCCGGCAAACTGTTGACTGACGCTATCAAGGAGAATGGGGATTACCCCATCGGCAGTCGAAATTGGGAGATTCGGCGATCGGTGGAAGCTGAGTTGCAGAATAAAGCCCAGGAAATAATGGATGATGTATTAGGGTTCGGCAAGTCCATGGTGAAGGTATCAGCCGAACTGAATTTTGAGCAGTTGGAACGCACTCGGGAGTTTTATGATACCGAAGATGCGGCCATCCTGAGCGAAGAGCGCAACAGCGAGTCATTCACCGGTGCCGACACTTCCAGCAGGGTCATCGAACAATCGGTAACCAATTATGAACTTAACAAGACCGTTGAACATTTCATTGCCAGTTCAGGCGACCTGCGCCGACTGACCGTGGCGGTGTTGGTCGATGGCCGCTATGTAGCCGGTACCGAGGGAGAAAGGACTTACGAGCCCCGGCCAGACACGGAATTAGACCAATTCAGCGCCCTCATATCTACGGCTTTGGGAATCGATGTGACTCGCGGCGACCGGATCGAGGTCCAAAACATGCAGTTTGACCGCGAGGTGGAATTGGCCGAAGCAGCCTCAATGCGGTCGATAGAGCGTAGCGATTTCTGGAAGAAACTTCTCGCCAACGCCGCCATTGGGATAGGCCTTCTGGTGGCCCTGTTCTTCCTGTTGAAAATTTTACACCGCACTGCCCAGCACATCAGTATCACTCAGCTCCTCCCGGGCACCGTGGCGGAGGAATCCGTAATGGTGGGCGGCGTGGAAGGTCTGGCGGCCATCCCTGGCGGTATGCCGGTTACTGCCGCTGGAGCCCTGGAGGCCACCGGCGAGATGGAGATGGTTACCGATACTTTTATGCAGAAACTTTCACCTGAGGCCCGAGCCCAACTCGAGGCCTCGGACCGGATGACACAGGAAGTAACCAAGTTCACGGAAGATAATCCGGAAGGCGCAGCTCAGCTCCTGCGAATCTGGACTTCAGGTATGAAGGCATAATGAAATGGTAACAATTGGCAAAGGCAATCCCGCCACCAAAGGGGCGGCAGCCGGACCGAAAATGACTCCCTACGAGAAAGCGGCCATCCTGTTGATTGCAATGGGCGTGACCGCTTCCGCCGCTATCATGCGCCATTTGCCTGAGGAAGAGGTAGAAAAGATCTCCGTACAGGTGGCCAAGCTGCGAGATGTCTCTTCCGGTATGGTCCAGGCGACCATTGAAGAATACTACAAGATGATGATGGCCAAGGATTACATGGCCCAGGGCGGCATGGACTTCGCCAAACAGGTACTGGAAAAGGCCTGGGGCATGCGCAAGGCGGAAGAATTCCTGAAGAAGGTCGAGGCGGCCACCGAGGTCAGCGCGTTCTACCTGCTCCAGACAGTGGATGACGCCCAGTTACTCAGCTTCCTGCAGGATGAGCACCCCCAGACTGCGGCCCTGATACTAGCCAATTTGAAGGCCAAGCAGGCCGCTTCGGTGCTCTCGCAACTGCCGGAGGAGCAGCAGGCGGAGATCTCCTATCGCCTGGTCACCATGGAGAAGACCTCGCCCGAAATGGTCAAGGAGATCGAGGACGTGCTCCGTGAACAGTTAGGTGATGTCTTCGGCCAGGACATGCGAGCTACCGGTGGAGCGCCGGCGGTTGCTGAAATCCTGAACAACGCCAGTCGGGCCGCCGAGAAAAACATTTTGGATCACCTGCGGGAGCGGGACCCGGAGATAGCCATGGAAGTCACCAATCTGATGTTCATGTTCGAGGATCTGACGGAATTGGCCGATGACAGCATCCAGAAGATCGTCAAGGAGATCGATTCCAAAACCCTGGCACTTTCTCTCAAGGCCACCAGCGATGAGCTCCAGGCCAAGATCTATAGCAATATGTCTGAACGGGCGGCCAGTATGCTGAAGGACGAGCTGGACTTTCTCGGCCCGGTGCGGGTGCGGGAAGTAGATGAGGCCCAGGCCAATATCCTGGAAATAGTGCGCCGGCTGGATGAGGCCGGCGAGATCACCATCGCCCGTGGTGAGACTGAGGAGATTATCGAGTGATGGCGTCCACCGTATTCAGACTGGGCAAACCGGTCCACGGTTTCTGGAACCCGGTTAAGGCTGGTGCCCCGCATGTTGAGCCGGAAGATATTATTGTGCTGAAGGACCGGAAAATCGCCCGGCTAAACCGCCAGCTGAAAGAGTTCGAAGGAGAAATTCAGAAAACGCGAGAGCAGGCCTACACACAAGGCTTTGAGGATGGACTAGTGGCGGAGAGGGAAAAACACAGACAAGCTTTAGAAACTAATGCGCGGCAAATACAGGATCTGTCTACCCGGCTCGAATCCGAAGTGGGCCAGGCCCTGAAACTGATCGAGGAGCCCCTGCTGCGTATGAGCTTCAACATTGCGGAGAAGATCCTACGGGCGCCACTGCCGACGGACTTCCGGGAGCAGGCCCTTATCGCTGCCGTTAAAGCGTTCCTGAAAGAGGTTCTGCACGCCGACAGCATTGTAGTGCGGGTTGCCCGGGAGAACTTCGATCTTTTCCGGAAGGAAGAGGTGGAAGAGCAACTGGATTACCCTACACCGGAACGGCTGCGGTTCGTGGTCGATGACAATCTTCAACCCGGGGAGTGCCAGGTGGAAACCCCGGAACATTTGATCGAAGGCAACTATTCATCCCAACTGGCCAATCTGGCCCGGGAACTGCAATGACCCTGTTAGACAATCTTCAGGTCCCTATGGCCGCCCACTTAGACCGGCTGGGACAACTGGATAGCCACCGGGTCGACGGCCGGGTGACCGAAGTGGTCGGTCTGGTGGTGGAAGCCACTTGTCCATCCGGCTCGTTGGGGGACCTTTGCACCATTGAGACCGATGAGGGATCACTTATCCGGGCCGAGATTATGGGTTTTCGCGATGGCCAAACCCTGCTCATGCCGTTGGAAACCACTATGGGTGTGGCTATAGGTGACCGTGTGATTTTAAGAAAGGAACCCCTTACCATTCCGGTGGGACCGCAACTGCTGGGCCGGATAGTGGACGGCATGGGCCGCCCCATCGACGGTAAGGGCCCGTTCCATGTCGAGGCCCGTCAGCCGGTCTACCGGGAACCGCCCGACCCGTTACGCCGCAAACTTATTACCGAGCCCCTATCTACCGGTATCCGCTCTATTGACGGCCTGCTGACCCTGGGTCGCGGCCAGCGCGTGGGTATTTTTTCCGGTTCGGGTGTCGGCAAGAGTGTGCTCCTGGGTATGATCTCCAAGCATACTGACGCCGATGTGAACGTTATTGGACTGATTGGTGAGCGGGGCCGGGAAGTCCGGGAGTTCATCGAGAATGACCTGGGCGAAGAGGCTCTAAAGAAGTCGGTGGTGGTGGTAGCTACCTCCGATCAGGCCGCTCAGATCCGGGTCAAAGCCGGCCACGTATCCATGGCTATTGCAGAATATTTCCGTGACCAGGGTAATAATGTTATTTTACTGATGGATTCCCTCACCCGCATTGGGATGGCCCAGCGGGAAATCGGATTGGCCCTGGGGGAGCCACCCACCACCAAGGGATACACCCCATCGGTGTTCGCCCTCATGCCGCGACTGCTGGAGCGGGCCGGTGCTGACGTTGAGCATAGCATCACCGGTCTATTCACCGTACTGGTGGAGAATGATGACTTAAATGATCCCATTGCCGATGTGGCCCGGTCCATTCTGGACGGCCATATTGTGCTTTCTAGGGATCTGGCTAATCGAGGGCACTACCCGGCGGTGGATGTACTGCGTAGTGTGAGCAGACTCAGCCGGGCGGTGACCGATCCCGAGCAGCAACGATACGTGCAGCAATTAGTAGAGGTGTTGGCAGTATATGAGGATTCGGAGGATTTGATCAACATCGGTGCCTATAGTGCCGGCAGCAACCCCAAAATCGACTACGCCATTGCCAATATCGATCTGGTGCGGGCCTTCCTGCGCCAGCAGGACCTGGAATCTTCAGGTTTCGAGGCCGCTAAAACAGACTTGGCCAAGCTATGCGCTGAAATGGGACGGAACGATGGCCAGGGGTGATTTCAAACACCAGCGCCTGTTGGATGTGAGGGAATTGCAGCTGCAGTTAAAAGCGGTGGCTCTTAAGGAGTCGCAGGACCGCCAGCGCGACCGGCGCCAGGAATTGGAGCAGTTGCGTACCACCAAACAAACCCATTTGCAGACTGAGGCCTTAACGGCCTTGATCGCTGGAAAGCCGCTAATGGCCCGGGATTTTCAAGTGCAGGCTTGGCATACCCAACGATTGAACACGGACTTGATGCAGCAAATTAATGTGGTCCAAACTTCCCGTGAGGAAGTAGAGCAGCTGCGTAAAGTGACGGAGGCGTCCGCCAGGGAAAAGCGCACCCTGGAAAAACTAAAGGAACGTCATCAGGAGCTGGCCCGCCGGGAGCGGGAGCTGGAGGAACGTAAAATGGCGGACGAAGTTGCCGCCCGTCGACACCTGCAAGCCCAATTCCAGGAGGGTGCATGAAGAATATAGTTACCGGGGTAATTGGCGCCACCATGCTGTTTTTCATTCTGGTGGTGGTGTTCAGTGTAGCCATCATTTTTTATGGCGGCGAAGAAGAATTAGCGGGACTAAAGGATGGGGAAGTTATTCCCATGGTTCCTGAAATAAAATTGCAACAGATAACTCAGGCGCGGGATTCCTTGAAAGCCGAGATTGAATATCTTCAGGCGTTGGTAGCCAGCAGGGCCGCCAAGATCGACAGCCTCGGAGAGCAGATCGGCCTCAAGGATGCCACAATTAATGCGTTTGAGGATCGTGTGCAAAGCAAAGACGCGGAGATCGCGGATTTGCGTGATGTTGGCATGAATGCTAAGCAGATGGCCCGTACTTTTGCCACCATGTCGGTTGATGAGTTGTTGCCCATCGTGGCCCGGCTCAGTGACCAGGTGGTGCTGGACATCTACAGGCAGACAGCCAACAAACGGAGAAAGTTCCTGTTGACGGCCCTGGGCGATGACCGCGCAGCGGCTATGACCAACAGGTTAGTCACAGAAAAAGGAAGCTGATGAATAACAATGGTGGAGTCCAGGTCCTGAAGGCCGGCGAAACCTTGACGGCGATCAGCAAGGGTAAAGGCAAGAACGGACGGAAACATCTGTCCGGGCTGGCCAGCGCCCTGTTGTCCATCCTACCGGGTCCCGGCAAAGGGGCCCAGCGGTTCGGTGGATTGCTCACTCGTCTGAAAGGCAGGCTAACGGATCCGGGCGGACAAGCAACTCACCGGCGAACGGTTGTCGGTTCCGGGTTGCTCCCAACCAGCGGGAAACCGACGGTCAAGGGAGCGACAGCGGGCAGCAACCGGCCGGGAAAGGCCAAAGCGGCCTCCCGATCGCCCAGTGAGGCTGGCTTGCTCATCCAGACGCTGGAGGAGGTGGCACGATCCGTGCCGCTATCCGGCCAGCCAGGGATCCATACGGTTGCCTCGGCAGCCGCGGGTGCAAGCCCGGCAGGTTCGTCAGTGACTGCTTCAGAACAACCTGGTTCACCACAAGGTAAACCGGCCCCAGGAGCCCATGCCAAGGAAACTACGGTAACCTTGGGCAGGCCGAGTCAGGTGAGGATTCACCCCTCGGCGGGAGCGCTCACAACCAACAAACCGGCTATACGGTGGTCTCAGCCTAAGTCCCCAACCGCACAGCAGCGGTCGGTGGAACCGGCGGAGATCACTGGGCAAAGGTCACTTGCGGTAACTCGGCAGTCAGCCGGTAGTATCGCGACCGGAACCGGCCGGGCAGCGAAGGTGCTGTATCGTCAGGGAATTATCTCTGACTCCAATATGGCACCTACCGTTGAGCGAGCCCCTCCAACAGACACAAAGGCCGCCAAACCAATGCGGTCAGCAGAAGCATCCAGAGGGCAGATCCGGGTGGCGCCTCAACGCGCCAACGGTACACCCTCAGTTGCTGATGCTCGGTCGAATGTAGTGGTAACGGGGACCGACCCCAGGCGAACGATCCGGGTAGCGAGGAAACTCGCCAATGGACCTCGCTTGGATAAAGTGCCCCGAACCCGCCTCCAGGCGGCTAAACCACCACTGCAAAACGGGGTCCGGCCCTTGAATGAACCAGGACGCAGTGTAACCGCAAGCGCGGTACCGCAACGGTCGCCGGCACAACCGGTTGGGCGGATCGATCAATCGAACCCCACTGGTCCGGCACAGATCGAGAATCGCAGCAGCGACTCTCTGAAAGCGAATAGGGTTAGTGTCACACCTCGGGTCCCTGCCCAGTCGGTGACGACACCGGCGATATCGCATCCAGCCAGCAGATTGCTGCAGCTGCGAGCGAGACCGGCGGTCAGGCCTGTGGTGACCCGGACGAGGGTCCCGACACCTCAACTCGCTTCGCGACCGACCGTTGTGGCCAGACCGAATAGGGTCGTTGCCTCGGGGAATCGCCTCGATTTAGGGTACCGGCCAACTATCCCGGCGGCCAACGGTTCGCGCCTGCAGACGTTCGTCACCAACGCTTCGGTGACAGTTAAGGCATCCACCCAGCATAATGACGCTCAGCTGGCGTCCAAGTTGGCGGGGGATCAATCTCCGCCCGGAAAGCAGTTGATCGTTAACCGGCGCGCACGGTTTGTTCCGGCGCCATCGGTACCAGCTGCCGGGAGGAGAGCCCTATCTGCTCAACCGCAAAGCGCGGCGGTCCCAACTGGGAAACCCGCCATCGTGACGGCACAGCCGACGGCCCATAGCGGGGGGAGCCTCACCGGGCTCCGCCAAGTGGGACCATCTCCCCAGCGAGTAGATCAACCGATCACCGGTGAGCAGGTCAGGTCGAATCCGACCCAGCCTGCCGCTAGCAACCGGGATCAAGCCAGACCGGCCCGATCGATACCAGCTGCAGGGAAGATAGCCCCATCTGCTAAACCGCAAAGCGAGGCGACTCCATCTGGGAAGCCCGCCATCGTGGCGGCCAAGCCGACGGCCAACAGTGAAGTGAGCCTTACCGGGCTCCGCCTAGCGGGAGCAACTCCCCAGCGTGTAGATCAACCGATCACCGGCGCGCAGGTCAGGTCGAATCCGACCCAGCCTGCCGGTAACAACCGGGATCAAGCCAGACCGGCCCGATCGATACAAGCTGCAGGGAAATCTGCCCCACCGCCAAGCGCGGCGGTCCCAACTGGGAAGCCCGCCATCGTGGTGGCATCCCGCCCAGCGCACCACGCCGATCACACAGCGCCCGAGGCCTTACCCGGAAGCGGGGAACGGCCGGCGAGGGTTGAACAGCCCTCAGGTAATCCCACCGCTCTGGCGATGGCGAATGCCGGGACGAAGAGTGCTTCGGCTGGTGAAGACACTGCAAACGTAATGAAGCAGAATAACACAGAGCTGCAGCCTGTAATGGCTGAGCGGCCCATGGCCCAGGTTAACCGCCGGAAACAGACCACAGAACGGTCTCGATCCGGAATAACTCGCAGTCGCGGCAGGGGTGTTTCTACCCCGGTAAGGCGGTCTGTGAGTGAAAAACAGGTACCGGGCGCGGCCACCCAGAGAAACACAGGAAACAGCTATCGACCTGCCAACAGCCTTGCTGGCAATGAACAACAGAACAGCTCCCGGCCCGCAACGGTCACCGAGCTGGGCAACTTTGCCGACCAGGTAAAAGTTAGGCTAGAAGGTCACAATGAGCACGGCGGTAATGAACCGGTTATGCCGGTGACTACCACCACAACCACACCCGCCCCCAGGGTTCAGCTGACACAGCCAGTGCAAGCGGCGCAATTTGCGCGGCTGACGGCACAGCAGTACCAGCGGTTCACGCAGGGCGGCCAGACCAACCATGAGTACAGCTTCGCTGCCGGCTCGCTGGGGAACGTGCGGGTCACGTTCGCTGAAAGCGCTGCCGGTACAACGATGCATATCCTGGTGGAATCATCCCAGGCGCAACAGCAGTTGCAACGGGCATTACCCACCGTTCAGGATCAATTCGTGGATCTGGGGATGAACTTCGCCGATGTGGATGTGGAAGTGGGTGATTCCGGCTCGGATAGCCGGTTCACGGAACGGCACCATCGTGATCGCAACGTGGCCTTGCCTGAAGGAGCGGAAGAATCCGCCCCGATTGAACTAGTAGCAGGCTTCAGAAACTTCGGTTATAACACCGTTGAATTTGTGGCCTAGGAAAGGAGTGAATCCATGATTGATGCCACACAGCCTACTGGTGGCAACCAGGTTCTTCCAGGTGAAAGTGTGACCCGCAAGGGTTATATGGATCAGGAGCAGTTCTTGCAGCTCCTGGTCGCGCAGCTGAAAAACCAGGATCCGCTCTCGCCAATGGAAAGCCAGGAGTTCGCTTCCCAGATGGCGCAATTCGCCAGTTTGGAAAGCCTTCACAGTATAGACGCGCGGTTAGGTGATTCGCTCGACGCTCAGTTAATGTCGACCCAGGCGATCACTAACACCATGGCTGCCAGCCTCATCGGTAAAGAGGTGGTAGCTGCGGGCGATGGCTTGGTGTTAAAAAACGGCACAGCCAATCTCCATCTCACACTGGCGGATCCCGCCAAGACCGTGGAGATCACGATCTATGACCAGGAAGGCAACACTATCCAGACCATATGGAGACACGGGCTCGACTCTGGTGAGAGCACAGTGGTATGGAACGGTTCGGACTACAGCGGCAATAACGCTGCCGACGGTGCTTATACCTATTCTGTAATCGCCACCGATAAGGACGGGAATCCGGTCAGAACTCTCCAGACGGCATCGGGAATTATTACCGGTGTCAACTATGAGGGTGGGGTCGCTATTCTGCTAGCGGGGGACCTGGTGTTCCCCATGGGCAATGTGATCTCCATCCGACAACCGGAGGAATAAAATGGAGCTGGAAACACTGAAACTCCAAACACGACTCCGTCCGCTCAGACCGGCGCAGCCGACACCAAAATCAGGTGGCGGACTGGTGGACCGGACTGGAAAAGGCTCGTTTTCCAATACGCTGGCTACGGAGCTGGCCCAGCGGAAACAGGCCGCTCACCAGATCCCGGTCTCGCAAGGGGTGGAATTTTCCGCCCATGCCCAGGCGCGGCTCAAAGAGCGGAACATCACTCTCACACCCCATAATCTGGATCGGCTGGGCAAAGGTGTCCGGCTGGCCGAGGGGAAAGGTAGTGTCAACACACTAGTCATGATGGATGACACCGCCTACATCGTGAGCGTGAAAAACCGGAAGGTGATCACTGCGATCACCCGGGACGTTGCTGTCGATAACGTATTTACGCAGATCGACAGTGCGACCATCGTGTAACTAACCAACGGCCAGGCTGGCCCCATTTATCCGGGAACAGGTCCCGGAGTTCAGGGAAGCCTGGATCCCGCCGAACGACTGACGCGGGATCGTAGCCAAAAACCTGAAAATAGGGGATATAGAACAATGCTGAGATCATTAACATCAGCGGTAACCGGGTTGAAAAACTTCATGATCCAGTTGGACGTGTTGGGTAACAACCTGGCGAACCTTAGGACCCTCGGCTTTAAATCGAGCCGGGTGGCGTTTTCCGAGGCCTCCACCCAGGCCCTGTCGGGCGTAGCCCGCGGGTATGGCGGAGGTTACGGCAAAATCAAACAAGTTGGACTGGGTGTAGCTATCAGTTCCACGGACATGAACTTCGAGCAGGGGGCGTTGGAATTCACCGGCACTTCCACTGACCTCGCAGTTCGGGGGAACTCCTGGTTCGTGGTCAGTGACGGCACGAAGAACCGCTTCACCCGGGCCGGGAACTTCTTCTTCAATGATAATGGGTTCCTGGTCAATGCCACCGGATTGGCGGTCCAGGGGTGGAGAGCCAACAACACAGGTGTAATAGATACTTTTGCCCCGTTGCAGGAGATCTATATGGACACCACCCTCACCTCGCCCGCCAAGGAGACCAGCAAAGCAGTCATGTCCGGTAACCTGGACGCTGGGCTGGGACCAATAGCCCAGGTGCTGTCCTCTGCGATAGCCTTCACTGATACCAATGTCAATGCCACAGCCGCCACGCTGCTGAGTGACCTGGATCAGACCACTGGCGCCCTCGTGGGGCTCGATATCATCATCGACGGTACTTTGCCGGATGGTACCGCTATCCCCACTGTGACTTACACAGTCGGCGCGGGTGATGATTTGCAGGACATGCTAGACGAGATCAATACGGCTTGGCTCGGCAACGCCACGGCGGTAATCACGGATGGCAAGATCGTCATGACCGATGATGCCCCGGGTGAATCCAGCAGTTCCATTTCGATGGCAACCGCTGCTCCAATCTCCATACCGACGTTCGAGGTTAGCTCGGATGGATTCACCGGCACGGTCACCACATCCAGGATTGTCTATGACAGCCTGGGCGAGTCCCATAACCTGATCCTGACCTTCACCAAGGAGGCAGCAGCCGGTGAGTGGACCTGGGCGGCTTCCTTTACGGGTGACGAGACCATCGTCGATGGCAGCACCGGGACCATCGCCTTCAATGATACCGGTGATGTGGTATCCTTCGGGGTGGACGGGGCGGCCACCGGCGTCGTCATCAATCCCAATAACGGCGGTGCCCAGTTCACGGTGGAACTGGACGTTCAGGGTGGCACGGGATTCACCGGGATCACCCAGTACGCCTCCGATCCCACGGTCTACTTCCGTGAGATTGACGGCCGGCCGCTGGGTAGCCTGTTACGGTTTACCATCGATACCGCCGGAGTAATCACCGGGGTATTCTCCAACGAGGAGAACCTGACTCTGGCCCAGATCGCACTGGCGGAGTTCCCCAACCCGGTGGGATTGCTGCGGGCGGAGAATGGATTGTTCGACACGGCTTCCAGTTCGGGTAACCCGATCATCGGAAAAGCCGGCGAGCAGTTCACGTCGAGCATAGTTTCCGGATCGGTGGAAACCTCGAATGTGGATCTGGTAAGCCAGTTCACCGATATGATCACCACTCAGCGCGGCTTCCAGGCCAATGCGCGGGTAGTGTCTACCGCTGATCAGATCCTGGAAGAGACCATGAGGTTGAAGCGATAATCATCGCTTGACTTAACGACCTGAACCGTTGTTGGGCCGTCCTGGTATTTCAGGACGGCCCTCGACGGGTCGGTTGAACAGGGAGATGCAGATTGGATATTGCTACTATAGCGGGTATTGTTGCTGGTTTCGGCCTGATCATCGGGACTATCCTTACCGGTGAAGGTGCGGGGGCATTTGTACATTTACCCTCTATGATGGTAGTGGTGGGCGGTTCCAGCGCCGCTACCCTGGTGGCTTTTCCGATGGAACAGATAATTTCAGCCTTTAAGGTAGCCGCCAAGACCTTCAGAACACAGGTGGCCACCGATGCTGAAGCGGTTAAGCAGTTCATCGATTTGAGCCAGATGGCCCGCCGCGACGGCATTTTGGCCCTGGATCGGGCACTGAGTGACATCGAGAACCCTTTCATGCGCGTCGGACTGGAAATGGCGGTGGACGGTACGGAGCCCGATACCATCAGGGATATTATGGAAACCGAGCTGTCGTCGCTCCTGGAACGGCACAAGGTGGGACAAGGTATATTCACTGCCCTGGGAACCTATGCCCCGGCGTTCGGGATGATCGGGACCTTGATCGGATTGGTCCAGATGCTGCGCAATCTGGATGATCCTTCTACCATCGGCCCGGCCATGGCCATAGCTTTAATTACTACTTTTTATGGAGCAATCCTGGGTAATCTGGTGTATCTTCCCATGGCTGTTAAGCTAAGAAACAAGTCGACCCTGGAAGTCCTGTCGATGAAGATGATAATTGAAGGGGTGCTGGCCATCCAGAAGGGGGTCCATCCTAAAAATATTGAACGCAAACTGATGAACTTCATGGCTCCCAAGGCGCGCAGCACCGAGGAAGAGGAGCAGGCCGAAGGAAAAGGAGGCTGAAATGGCCGTGGAAGAACCGAAAGTTGATGAGGGACCATCCGCGCCGTTCTGGATGACTACCTATGGTGACATGGTGACGCTGCTATTAACATTCTTTATCCTGATGTTCGCCATGTCCACTATCGAAGAACGAAAATTTCTCCAGGCCGCAGCTTCCCTGGCGGCAGCCTTGGGGGTGCTTGAAAAGAATATCAGTGTGATCGGGGAGGAATCGATAGCCATCGGCACTACCGGCCTTAGCCGGGACCAGATCGATATGCTGCAGAGTATGGAAGATATAGAGGAGATGTTCCAGCAGGAAGCCCTGACGGATCTGGCTTCCCTGGAGATTGTGGGACCTGGTGAAGTAGTGGTGCGGATGGGTGATGAAATGCTGTTCGGACCCGGTAGTTCTGCGCTCAAGCCCCAGGCCATGCGGGTACTGCGGGGCATCGTCCGTTCCATTAAAGGCAGCACCGAGCGGTTGTGGGTGGAGGGGCACACGGATAATGAGCCGATCAACACAGCGGAATTTCGTTCCAACTGGGATCTGTCTACCGCCCGCGCGGTGACTGTAGTCCGCTTCCTGGAGCGCCAAGGGATTGAGCCGGACCAGTTGGCTGCGGTAGGGCATTCCCAGTATCAACCGTTGGAAGACAATGATACACCCAAGGGCCGGGCCAAAAACCGGCGGGTGGAACTATACATCACTTGGGAAGAACTAGCTTATGAGTGAAGTTACAGGTTCGGAAGCTACTGACGTCGACCAATCGGACGACGCGCAAAATAAGCCCTCGTTCCCCGTCGGCAAGTGGGTGGCGATTGTCTTTACACTGGTCCTGTTGGGGCTGGGCGCCTATATGCTGACTGAGCGGGTGATTGTGCCCAAGCTGACGGGCAGGGGTGATGTGGGCGATAAGATGCGGGCGATACGGGACAACGTGCAGGAGGCTCGGGAGGCCAAAAAGAAGGCGGGAAAGATAGGCCCGGTGATCCCGCATCCCATCAAGGGTATCACCGCCAATACCGCCGGTTCCCGGGGTCGACGCTTTGTGACCTTCGACCTGATCGTGGAGACCAGGGTTGAGGATGCCCGTGATGAGATGGTTACCAAGGAATACCAGATCCGAGATGCGCTAATCACCTTTTTTGGCGGCCGGTCGGTTGGTGAACTGGCTACCCGGCAGTTCATGACTGCCGCCAAGGATACCGTTCAGGCACTGATCAACGGGCTGCTGGAGACGGGCGAAATTGATACCGTATATTTCACCAAGTTTCTGATTCAGTAAGGAGAATACCATGGCGAAAATACTCAGTCAAGATGAAATAGATGCCCTATTATCAACGGTATCGGAGGAAGCGGCTGAGATTGAAGGCCTTGAAGGAGCTCCCTCCCGCCGAGTAATACTTTATGATTTCAAGCATCCCAATCTGATTTCCAAAGAACAGATGAGGCTGCTGGAGAACATTCATGAGAGCTTCTCTCGCAATTTCGGGGTCTTCCTTTCGGCTCAGCTGCGGATGATCGTGGAAATAGATCTACTGGCCATCGATCAGCTGCTTTACTCCGAGTTCGTCATGTCCATCGCCCCGCCAGGCTGCCTGTACGTGATTGCTCTGGATCAGCCGGCCGGCGAGGCGATCCTGGAATTGGCCCCCGGGCTGGTAATCTTCATTGTGGAGAAGCTGTTCGGCGGCAAGGGTGCCTTTTCCAGCGCTACCTCCCGGCCCATATCCGTTATCGAGCAACGGATCATGGGGAAGGTGATCGACCGCGCCACGGCGGAAATGTCGAATGTCTGGAGCCCCGTCGCCGAACTGAAAACGCAGGTAACCCGGTTCGAGTCCAACCCGGAATTCATCCAGATCATTCCATCCGCCGAACCGGTAGTGGTGGTCTCACTACAAGTAAAAATCCATGATAATAAAACCTTGATGAACTTTTGCTACCCTTACCGCTGGCTGGCTGAGATGGTAGGCCGGCCGGAAGTGCAGGACCGGCTGCAATTCGGCGTCGGAGAATCGACTCTGGAAGAGCGGGAGAGCATGTCCACGCAACTAAGGGGGATCACTTGTCCGGTGCGAGCCAGCGTGGGCCACACCCAGATAAGGATTGACGATTTTATTCAGTTACAGGTCGGCGATCTGCTACTGTTGGATACCAAGCCGAACCAGGAGAATACGATTTTTGTCCGTGATAAACCTACTTTTAAGGGTCTGATCGGGCGCCGCGATAGATATCGGGCGGTGCTGATTACGGACTTAATTGGGAAGGAAACGAACGATGCAGTATAACGAGTTGAATCAAAGATACAGCGCCATGCTACAAGAACTGCTGTCAGTTCTGGATCAGGCCGCCGGCCAAGCCCTGCAGGGCGAGATCAAGGTGACTTCCGGCGAAGACGCCGCCGAGGTGACGTCTGAATTCACGCCCGGTCACGAATTTCCCCTGCTGCGGCTGACATTCAGCACCACCGGGCAGGCCGCGTATGACCACCAATTCCTCATCGACCGCTCCCTGGCCGGGCTGGTGTTCAGCTGGATGGTGGGCGGTGATCCCCCCGAGGAGGTCGGCGACGAACACCTGGATGCGGTCAAGGAGGCCGTGGGACAGATTATAGGACAGCTACAGGCTGCCTTCGATGACGAAGAGGGCGCCTTCACCCCGGGCGAAGTGGCCATCACCGAGTTGGCCACGGCGGAAGAGCAGACGCTTCCCGACGGAGGAGTAGTAGCTACATACAAGTTTTCCCGGGGTGATGATGACACCGCACACCTCATCACCCATATCGTCCAAGGCGAACTGGTGGCCGAGGGAGCCGGGGAGACCCCGGCGGAGGAAGCCGCGGAAGGTCAGGCCGGTGAAGGTACCGAAGAGGCTACTGAGGCAGAAGCCGAAGCAGGCGTCGATGATCTGTTACCCGACGATTTCGGCGAAGAAGTCGAGGCTACAATAGAAGAGGAGGCCTCTGAGGAAGAAGCAGGGGAGAAAGCCGAAGGGCTGACTGATCTTGAGGCCGATTCCACCGATATAGATGATATTTTCAGCGAGGAGTTTGAGGAGCCGGCTAGTGCGTCCGAAACGGGCTCGGTGGAAGCCAGTCCGGTCCAGTTTGACGAATTCGGCCCCGGTCGTGCCACCGACGGGAAGAGTCGCCAGATCGATTTGCTGCTGGATGTGGAGTTGGATGTGACGGTGGAGCTGGGCCGCAAGATCATGCTGGTGGAAGAGATTCTCCGCCTGGGCAAGGGCTCGGTGGTGGAACTCAACAAACTGGCCGGCGAACCGGTGGATATACTGGTCAACGGTAAGAAACTGGCCGAGGGTGAGGTAGTCGTGGTGGAAGATCACTTCGGTGTCCGTCTGACCTACCTGGTTAATCCTCGGGAACGTATCAAGAGCCTCGGTAAGGGATGAAATTCCAGACCAAGGGCCCGGCTGTCCGGCTGATTATCATAGGGGTTGTGATAACCGTTGCCGTCATCGGACTATCCATGCGCGGGCGGGAAATTAGGTCCATTACCCAGCCACCGCCGGTGAGCGCGGACAGCGCAGCCACCCAGCAACTACAGCTCGAGTCGTACGCGGCCGACGGGTTGGCCTCTGCCTTGTTCAAAACGGTGTTCGTCACCTTGGTGATCTTGGCAATTATTGTCCTGGGATCCAAGGGGCTGCGGCAGTACTGGGGCCAGCGGTCGACTTCCACTTCTACCCTTGATATGCAAATTCTGGGGCGGCGCTATTTCAATCCCAAGCAGTCCATTGCACTCGTGAGGGTGCGGGACAAGGAACTGCTACTGGGGATTACGGACCACTCTATTCGACTGCTCTGCGATCTCACGGTGGATAAATCGGCCGAAGTGGTGGATCAGGTGATTGATCTGCCGAGGGAACCAGCTGAATGATCAAACGCCTGGCACCGCTGGTACTATTGCTCTTGCTCTTCGGAGCGGTTCCCCTTATGGCCCAGACCGGAGGGTTCCCCACCATAAATCTCTCGTTGGAGGAGTCGACCAGTCCGCAGCAGTTGAATACTACCATCCAGATCGTCCTGCTCATGACGATCCTGGCTCTGGCCCCATCCATCCTGGTAATGACCACCGCCTTTACCCGCATTGTTGTGATCTTCCATTTTCTGCGCCAGGCGATCGGCACTCAGAACACGCCCTCCAATCAGATTTTGATCAGTCTGGCCCTGTTCTTGACCTATTTCGTCATGGGGCCGGTCTTCAAGGAGGTCAACGATAAGGCCCTGCAACCCTACCTGAATGAGGAAATCGAGCAGCAGGAAGCCTTCCGGCTGGCGACGAAGCCGGTCAAGGAGTTCATGCTGATCCATACCCGGGATAAAGAGCTGTCCCTATTCGCCGGTTATTTCCAGGGGGAAATACCTACATCCCGTCGCGATCTATCCCTGGCGGTTGTGATCCCGGCCTTCATGATCAGCGAGTTGCGGGTGGCGTTCCAGATCGGGTTCATGCTCTACCTGCCCATGTTACTGATAGATATGGTGGTCTCGGCGGTGCTTATGTCCATGGGTATGATGATGCTGCCGCCGGTTATGATTTCCATGCCCTTCAAAATTCTTTTATTCGTCCTGGTGGACGGTTGGTACCTGGTAGTGGAATCGATAATCAACGGTTTGAGATGACATGACAACTGATTTCGTCGTATTTATCAGCCACAAAACCCTTTTCACGGCTCTGTACATTCTGGCGCCGATCCTGGGCAGCGCGCTATTGGTAGGAGTACTGGTGGGACTTTTCCAAGCGGTTACCTCTATCCAGGAAGTGACCCTCACGTTCATCCCCAAAATAGCAGTGGTGGGTCTGGTCATATTGCTGCTGATCCCCTGGATGCTCGATCTGGTGATGACGTTCAGCCTGCTCGTTTTTGACCAGATTACCCAGTTAGGCCAGTGACTTTAGGCCTGGCGGACCTGTTTTCCGGCTGGGGGATCTCCTTCATGCTGGAATTGACCCGGATTTCCGCCATGATCTATGCTTTCCCCTTCCTCGGTTCGCCCGCTATACCCGCCCGCGTACGCATTGCCCTGGCCCTGGTGATCAGCTTCATGCTGCTGCCGGTGGTAGGGGTGGTGGACCTGGGTGTGGATTGGGGTCTGGGCCAGTTGACTATGGCTCTGGCGGCGGAGACGGCTGTGGGGATGGCGGTGGGATTCGGCTCCAAGTTCCTGTTCGAGGCCTTCACTCTGGCGGGCACCTTTGCCGGCCGGCAGATGGGATTCGCCATCGCTGACCTGGTGGACCCGATGACCGCGGCGCCCCAGTCCATGGTAGGACAATTTTGGGCGCTGGTGGCCATCTTGTTTTTTCTGACCTTAGACGGGCACCTGTTCCTGGTACGGTTCTTGATCGAGAATTTTCAGGTGATTCCCCTGGGTGCGGGTGTACTGACCGCCGCCACCGGCCAGGAACTGATTGCCGGTTCCAGCCAGATGTTTCAGACCGCCCTGCGGCTGGCGGCCCCGGCACTGATGCTCACCCTGATGTTGGATGTGGGAGTCGCCGTAATGGCCCGGGCCATGCCCCGGTTGCAGATCTTCTTCGTGGCCCTGCCACTGAAACTGTTTGTGGGGATTTTTGCATTGGTGATTTCCATGCAACTGTTCCAGGCGCTATTTGCCAGTCTATTGATTGATTTTCAGGAGTACCTGATCCGGCTGCTCCAAACAATGAGGTAACCCTTGGCGGAAAAACCGGCCCAAGAACGCACAGAAGAAGCAACCCCAAAACACCTGCAAGAGGCCCGGGAACGAGGTGAGGTGGCCCGGAGCGTGGAACTGACCTCCGCGACCCTGCTGCTGGCCAGCGTACTGTTGTTTTATTACACCGGTGAATCCTTTCTTCAGAAACTGGCCGGGGTAATCCGAGCGACCTACGGTTCCCTGGCAACGGTGGATATCAACCCCGGCAATATCCCCACCCTGGCCAACTGGGTAGTGGGACTGGGTGTTAGTATTATCGGGCCGTTGCTGATCATGGTCCTGATCTTGGCGCTTTTGGTGAATTATTTACAGGTGGGGGTAATTATTGCCCCCAAAGCCCTCACTCCCAAATGGTCACGGGTCAACCCCGCTACCGGCCTGAAACGGATTTTCTCGTCGAAAGGGCTGGTGGAGCTCCTCAAGGGTATTCTGAAACTGGTCATCATTGGCACGATTATTTATGTTTACTTGGCCGAAAGAGTGAAGGACTACCCATTTCTAACCTACATGACACCGCTACAGACTATTGGAATCCTGGCTACCGATATATTCAAGATCGGTATCTATGTGGGCCTCGCATTCGTCGCCCTGGCCCTGGCCGATTTTACATTTCAGAAATGGGAGTACAAGCGCCAGTTGCGCATGAGCAAGCAGGAAGTGAAGGAAGAGGCCAAACAGACCGAAGGCAGTCCGGAGATGCGCGCTCGAATTCGAACCATGCAGCGGGATCTGAGCCGCAATCGTATGATGGCGGAGGTGGCCCGGGCCACCGTGGTGATCACCAATCCGGTGCATGTGGCCGTGGCATTGCGCTACAACGAGGAAGAAGGTTTCGAGGCCCCGGTGGTAGTAGCCAAGGGCCAGCGCAAGATAGCCGAGCGGATCAAGGAAATCGCCCGGGAGCACGATGTGCCCGTCAAAGAATCGCCACCCTTGGCCAGGGCACTTTTCCAATCCTGCGAACCGGGAGACGCCATCCCGGACAACTTTTACCAGGCCGTAGCGGAATTATTGGCCGAAATCTTCTGGGAGCAGCATGCAGCCGCCTAGCCAATTAATCAACATCGACCGTAACCAAACCCGGCGATCTGAGCAGGGTGTAGGGTGGGCGGCATGAGGTTCTCCGATATCGGCTTGGGCACCGCCGTGATCATAATTCTGGCGGTGATGCTGATCCCAATGCCCACGTTCCTGATGGATGTGTTCCTGGCCATGAATATCTTGGGCGCCCTGGTGATACTGTTCGTGGCCCTGTATACCATCAGGCCGTTGGATTTTGCCGTCTTCCCCAGTTTGCTGTTGATGGTCACCCTGTTCCGGTTGTCTTTAAACGTGGCCACCACCCGCCTGATACTTGGCCGGGGCTACGCCGGTGAGGTGATCCAGGGATTCGGTAACTTCGTGGTGGCCGGCAACTACGTGGTGGGTTTCATCATTTTCATAATCCTGGTCCTGATCAATTTCCTGGTAATCACCAAGGGCGCTACCCGCATTGCCGAGGTAACCGCCCGCTTCACACTGGATGCCATGCCGGGTAAGCAGATGGCTATCGACGCGGACCTCAATTCCGGTTTGGTGGACGAGGATGAGGCCCGCCAGCGCCGGCGGGACATTTCAAGGGAAGCCGATTTTTACGGGGCCATGGACGGCGCCAGCAAGTTCGTGCGGGGGGACGCCATTGCCGGGCTGATGATCACCGGTATCAATATCATCGGTGGACTCGTGATCGGTACCTTGCAAGTAGGAATGACCTTGGGCGACGCCGCCCGTAAATATACCCTACTCACCGTGGGCGATGGTCTGGTGGCGCAAATCCCGGCTCTGATCGTTTCCACCGCCGCCGGCCTGATCGTGACCCGCTCTACCTCCGAGACTGATCTGGGCCGCGATGTAGTGGCACAGGTGTCCGACAAACCCACGGCGCTGTATATTGCCAGTGGTACCCTATTCTTGATCGGCGTAATCCCGGCCATGCCCGCCTTGCCCTTTATGGTGCTGGCTATAATGCTGGCTACCTCAGGGTACCTGAAGTCCCGGTCCAAGGTCGTGGAAGCACAGAAATTACAGGAGGCCGAAGAGGCCCGGGTGGAAGTGCCGGAAGAGCGAATTGAAAGTTATTTACATCCCGATCCTTTTGAGATCGAGATTGGCTACGGCCTGATCAGTTTGGTGGATTCCAACCAGGGCGGCGACCTGTTGAACCGCATATCTTCCATCCGGAAAAGCATCGCCCTGGAACTGGGTATCGTCATTCCGCCTATCCGCCTGCGGGACAATATCAATTTGGGGGCCAACGAGTACGTCTTCAAAGTCTATGGCATCGAAGTGGCCCGCAGCGAGGTAATGGTGGGCTATCACCTGGTACTCAACCCTGACCCCGACGCCGGCCTGGTGGGTATCGACACCATGGAACCCACCTTCAACCTGCCGGCGCTATGGGTTTCCGGTGAGCATAAAGCCAAGGCCGAGGCAGCCGGTTTCACGGTAGTGGAACCACCGGTAGTCGTGGCCACTCACCTGATGGAGGTGCTTAAAGCCAACGCCTACAGGCTATTGGACCGGCAGGAAGTCAAGAAGATGCTGGATGATCTGAAGGAAGAGAAGGCCGCCGTAGTCGAGGGACTGGTGCCGGACCTGCTGCCGTTAGGGGTGGTCCAGCAGGTCATACGGAACCTGCTGCGGGAAGGCATCCCGATCCGCAACCTGGTGGCTATCCTGGAGACTCTGGCCGATAGCGCCACGGTTTCCAAGGACCCGGATCTGCTCACCGAGCATGTGCGTAGCGCCTTGGCCGATTCCATCACCAATATCTTCCAGGCGGGCGATCGGCCCATTTCGGTGGCCACCCTGGAGCCCCAATTGGAGGATCACATTTTGCAGGCCACCCGCAAAGGTGAGGGCTACCTGGGCAACCTGGGCTTCACGCCGCCCCAGGTAAAGGATGTTCTCACTTCTATCAGTGAGCAGGTGGAAAGAATTGTATTAGAGGGCGGCCGGCCGGCTTTGTTGGTCTCGCCTGCCATTCGCCGCTTCGTGCGGCAGTTCATTGAAACGGTGCTGCCTAACGTGGCAGTGCTCAGTTTTGCGGAATTATCACCGATCGTGGAACTAAGATCGGTAGGAGCTGTGAGGTATCCCGATGTTCGTTAAAAGTTATACCGGTGCCAGTGAAAGGGAAGCGCTGGAGCTGGCTAAAAAAGACTTGGGCCCGGATATTATGATCCTGGACCTCCGTCGTACGCCGGTCACCCGGCCCGGGCAGGCCAAAAGAGTGATGGTTACCGTTACCCCTGAAGGCGCCTATAATGCCAACCCACGACCCGAGGCTGACAAGCTGTTCCCGCGGCAATTGGCTCCCAAGCGGCCAGTGCCACCGGGCCGGCGGTTGGAGACATCCCCGGTTCTGGATGAAAAGGAAGTGGCGGAGCTGTTCTACCTGCGCAAGCAGATGCGTAACTTAAAAGCCCGCATCCGGGCCGGCCGCCATGTCCCCTTCGAAGAGCCATTCAAGTTTTGTTTCGATTTGCTGGCGGAAGCCGGTGTCCCGGACCATATGGCCGAGGTGTTGGTTCAACGCACCGAGCAGCAGCTGGCCGAGGAAGCATTTACTGCCATGACCGATGTGTCAGCGGTCAGCCGTGTGGTAGCCGTGGGCCAGTTACGCAACCAGATCCAGCAACTATTCGCCACTCAGCCGGTCCCCACAGCGGTCGCTGGGCAACAGGTGGTGGCCTTGATCGGTCCTTCGGGCGCCGGTAAGACATCCATGATCACCAAGCTGGCTGCTCATAAAGAGGTCTACCGCGGTCGCCGGGTGGCAGTTATCTCCACCGACATCTATCGGGCCGGGGCCAACGCGGGGCTCAAGTCCATTTGTAAGATTTTAGATATTCCCATTGTCGAGGTCAAAAACCTGGGTGACATCCCGCGGGCCAAAAAGAACCTCTCAGACTATGAGGTGCTGCTGGTGGATACGCCTGGTCGTAGTCCGCTATCCAAGGGGTGTCTACCGGAGCTCCAGACCCAGTTGGCTCTGTTCAAACCCACCGAGACAATCCTGGTGCTTAGCGCTAATATGGGAATCGAGGAGTTATGGCTGTTCCTGGGGCTCTACCAGGGGCTGCATCCGACGGCCCTGGCGATTACCAAGATGGACGAAACCAGCCGGCCCGGCAAAATACTGGGGCTGGCCGATGATCCTAAACTGCCCCTGAAGTACATTTCCAACGGTCAGGCAGTGCCCCAAAGCCTGGCGACCGATGTAGGGGAGGCGATCATCAAACAATTACCCTTCACTAGCGGGATAGACTAGAGTGGTGATCGGTCAAGTGCAGAATCTGGCAACCCAACCCAAGCACAAGCAACGCCAACCGGCGGTGCAGCAGTACCTCCCCGAGATTATCACCATCACCAGTGGCAAGGGTGGGGTGGGAAAGACCAACCTGGCGGTCAACCTGGGTATCCTCCTGAGCCAGCGCAAGCAAAGGGTCCTGCTGATGGACGCCGACTTGCAGCTGGGCAAGCTGGATGTGATCCTGGGCGCTTCGCCTCGTTATACACTGGCGGACCTGGTGGAAGGGCACAAGACTATTGATGAAATCATCATGCGCCATCCGTCAGGGATCGACATATTGCCGGCCACCTCCGGTGATCTGGATCTATTGGACGCCGACAGCCGCATGCTTAAGGTATTGGCCAATTCGTTTGCTTCCATTCAGTCGCTTTACGACTACCTGATCGTCGATACCGGCGCGGGTCTCTCCCCGACGGTGCTGACCATGGCCCTGGGAGCCGACAAGGTAATCCTGCTTGTGACTCCGGAGCCGGCCTCGGTTTCGGATGTGTACGCCATGATCAAGGTGATCAACCAGAAATCGCCGGAACTGCCGTTGATCCTGGTGCCCAACCGCCCTTCGTCGCGGGAAGATGGGGTGGAGTTGCATAAAAAACTGAACCTGAGTACCCAGAAAGTCCTCATAACTACGATGGATTACGGTGGTTG
>CBDVAP010000004.1:0-53847 GCA_965372015.1 uncultured bacterium
ATTTAACCGAGGCGATATTGCAGTTTAATGCCCAGGAGCTGGGCTTCCGGGCGGCTCTGGAATCAAGTGCTCGTATTATGAGCCTGAGCATCCTCGACTATCTGTAAGTATGACGGACCAACCAGCCGATAAGCAATCCCAGCCGGAGTGGGAAACATCCTCCGACCCGGCCGACTTCCCCGTCGGCATACCGGGCTTCGAAGACCATAAAAAATTTGAACTGGTAAGTCGCGCCGATCTGCGCCCGTTTCTTTGGTTACGGTCGCTGGACGATCCGGAAGTGTCACTGCCGGTGATCGATTGCCTGTTGCTCAACAGGCAGCTACTGCCGGAAATCAACCGGGAGGTGCTGGGCCGGATTGGTGATCCGGCTAAGGAAAAATTCGAATCCTATTGCGTGCTACGGGTAGATGCCGACGCCGGGACGATAACGGTCAATACCAAGGCCCCGGTAGTGATCAGTTCCCAGACCCGGCGGGGATTCCAGATATTCCTCGACAACCCCGAATTGCGCCTGGATGAGCCGCTGGCCAACTTGGTGCCTTCGCGGAAAGACCCCTAGAGATGCTGGTTCTGACTCGCAAGAACGGCGAAAGCATCCGCATCGGGGATGGCATAATCGTTACCGTTCTGGACCAGTCCGGTGGCCAGGTGAAAGTGGGTATTACCGCTCCACCACAGGTACCTATTCACCGGGAAGAAATTTACCTCAAGATCAAGGCGGAGAATCTGGCCGCCGTCCAGGGCAGCAAGGCCACCAAATTACTGCTTAAGCTGCTGCCCAAGACGTTGGACGTTGAAGGGATTACCGGCTCCGGCCAGCCCGACAAATGATTCCAGGTCCAGCTACTTAAACCCTGTCTACAGCCTAGCCCATCTAATTTTGCCGACAATTTCATGGCCAAAGAGCCACTACTCCGGCGCTGAAGGTGTTAATAGCGGGCCGTAACTGGTGCGGAAAGCGAGCATCCTTTCACCCCGGAGGCCGGGGACCATCCGGATGATGCTCGGTGCTGCAAACCGCCGAATCCCGTCGGTAATAACACTGGAGCTATCAACAACCGCTAAATCGGGCTCTGAGTTCACTTAGATGTTGGGCGCTCCACCGCCACTTGATTAATATATCGTATCGTTGTCACCGGCGCTGCTGGGCAAATCGGAGATCGATAAGGTTCGCTATCAGATTGCCTCAGCCAGGTTCGCCATTCCATTGAATGAGGGTATATTCATTCACTACAACGGCTGTCGCAGCTCGTAAGTACAATGACACCTGGATGCGGTGCTGGAGGGGAACCCGGAGCATCAGGCTGGGCGGTTTTTGCACGATATTGCAAGAAATCAATAGCACCTGGCGATTTCCGCACCTATTATCTCTAGGTTGAAAACGACGAATTGGTGGAGGATTAGATAGGATGGGATTCCTAGAACAGCAACTAAAAAGGCAATACAAAGCAGGCCAAATAATTTTCAGGGATGGCGATCCCGGCCAAACCATGTTCATCGTCCTGGAAGGTAAGGTGGAGATATCTAAAGTGCTGGGAGATCAAAAAACGATCCTGGCCACATTAGATAAGGGTTCGATCTTCGGAGAGATGGCTATCATCGATCGGGAACCCCGCTCGGCCACCGCCACCACCCTCAGTGATACCCTGATGCTTGAGATCAGCCGGGATATGTTTCACAACCGGTTGGGAGAGGTGCCGGGCTGGATGCAGAGCTTCTTTGCCATTTTAGTGGACCGGCTGCGGTCCGCCACCCTCAAGCAGAATATCTTGCTCACCCTGGGCGCTGGCCGCCAGATACTCAATCTACTTGCTCTGATGGCTCAATCGGCGGAGAAAGACGCCACCGACCGGGTCATATTGCCGCTAAAAGATACCGTAGCCCAGATCGCTTTTATCCTGGGCCTTGAAGATGATCTGGTCAATAAAACCATTCTACGGTTTATCGACCTTAAACTCTGCGATGTAGCCCGGAAACTCGATTCGGGCCGGGTGCTGGTGATCGAACACACCGAAAAGCTGTATCAACTGGCTCGGTTCTGTAAGGAGAGGGTGCTCGTCGAATCCCGCTTGATTAAGACCATGTCGGAGGATTTCCGGTTCAAAAACCGGCACGAGGTGGAGCTGTTGCAGGTGGTGTCGGCCCTTGAGCAGGATCCGGAGGTGCCGGATGACATGCCCGCCTCCAAACTGGATGAACGGGTCAAGGAGAAGTATAAGAAATCCATCGGGCTCTACCAGCCGGCGCTGGACCAATTTGTCAAAATCGGTCTCTTGGAAAAATTCCAACCTACGGATGGCGAACCGTCATACGTGATCAACAATAAACAGCTATTCCAGGAGCATATGGACAAAATTAGTTTGGTTAAAGAATTACGAGGGTTGGAGAAGAAAATCAGCCGTTGAAGTACCCGGAGGAACCGTCCCTGGGCGATATCACCCTCTGCTTGGTGGTTAAGCAGCGCACCGGTAACCTGGCCAATGTTCTTAACTCAGTTAATCGGCTGGTTTCCCGGATGGTGGTTCTGGAGGTGGGTGAGCAGAGCACTAAAACAGTGCAGCACCTGGCTTCCGAGTACGATGCCGATTACCAACATGTTCCGCCCAATCCGGACGATGCCTTCTTGCTTAACCGGGCCCTGGATCGGGTCCGTACCGCTTGGGCACTGTTCCTCAACCAGCCGGAAGTGCTGCATCTGGACGATCAACCAGCTCTGCTGAGAATCCTCGGGAATACGAAGACAATTGCGTTTGACTTCCCAATCATCAGACTCTCCGAGCCTAATAACCACCACTTCGAGACCCGCCTGATTAGAACCGATAAGGAATTGCATTGGCAGCACGGTATATATCCAACGTTGGATGGCAGTCTGCTTCACGCCGGCCAGCAGTTCCAGCTGCCGCAGGTGACTGAAATATTGCCCATGGTAGCAGTGGTCAGTCTGGGGGAACCGCGCCCGGAGGAAATGGAGTTACGGGAGGCTCAGGGTCGCATTGAGGCGGAGCTCGATCATGATCCCAATTCGACTCGCTATTGGTACCATCTGGCCCGGGTGGCCCAGCAGCTCCAGGATTGGCAAAAGTCGCACGATGCAGTGGAGGAAGGTTTGAATGTTATCAACCATCAGGCGGAAATTGCCTTTATTGAACCGGATGCAGTTAATGGCCTGATCGGTATGTTCTGTGAGACCATGCTGTCCGGCAAATTCCAGCCTGAAAAAACGGTGAACTCACTCTGGACGATTTTCAACAACATGGTCTCCGATGGGCGTTTCAGCCTGCCTCTGGGGCAACTGTTGTTGTCCACGGGCCGACGGAAAGAGGCCCTAACCGCCCAGCTGATGGTAATGGAAGCTTTCTTTGGCCAGCGCCGGTATTATCTGTCCCTGGAAGACGGTCTCTACCGGCCGGCATTGTTTATTTGGGAGGTAGAGGCCGGTCGTGGCAGTCGCCCTCTGTTGAGTAGCGTCGTGAGGGTGCAAACTATCCTGAAGCGGCATCAATTCAATTTTCAAATGGTTCTGGAGTACGTCCTCGAGCATAATCGGGACCTTTTCTCCCAGCTGCAGCAGGTACTGCAACGCAGTTTGCGGACCCGGGAATAACCTGGCGGCGGGTAGCATTCCCAGTGTGCCTGATTGTGCCTGTCGAAGTGCAGCATGTTGCCTGGCTGGCAGGAAAGTGTCCGGGAAGTAGCGAACTGGTGGTGGATAGCGGCCCACAAGATGATTCCGTGCGGATCGCTTTGTCATTAGAGGTATGGATAGATGATTTTACCGCCGCCAGGCGGGACTTTACGCCCGGATTGGTGATAGTGGAATGGCGGCTGGATTGCTGCTGGTGAAATAAGATTAATTACACAGCAAGGTCCGGTTGCCAAATATCAGTTAATATCGGCGGGAATCGTAGTTGTAAAGCCAGTGCTGGATTCACTCTGCGAATAATATATATCGGGATAACCTAATATTTTATCATGATTATATACTTCTAGACTATCGCCAAATTTCTGGATAAATTCCGACGGGAGGTTTTGCCATCAATCTGGGCCGAATGTGGGTTTCTATTTTCGACCAGGAAAAGGCCAAGGGCAGTCTAATATGGTGGTAATGACCACGGATACTATTGTAGACAATGAGGTGAAATAATCTTATGAGCGAGTTTAGTTGGCAATATGGCGAACGCTTTCGGCAGATCCGCAAAATGGCGGGGCTCAGCCAGGAGGAATTCGGGGTGGTTCTGAATGTCAGTCGCCAGACCATCAATGCTTACGAAAATGACCGGCAGCGTCCCACTATGGACATGATGGAAAAGGTCTGCGAGAGACAGAACATCAACCCATCCTGGCTGTTGACCGGCGTCGGGGATTCGAAAAAGGGCGCCACCTACACCTACTCTCCGGAAAGCGGAGTGCAGATTTATTCGGTGGGTGATAGTAGTTTCACGCATGAACAGCACACCCTGATGAACTATATCGCTGAAGATCCGGATAGAGCTACCCAAATGGCCCATCTGCTCTTCAGTGGTGCGCTGAAAGAACTGTAGCCGAAACACGTCCGCAGATTGTGGTTTTCTTCCGCCACCGGGTGCACTCTTGAGCCCAACCCTTCGTTGGGTATGATTGCCTCCCGGCGCCGGTGATTATACGAACTGGTTTATGAGCGGGGACCCGGTTGGTGTTCCGGCCGGTCCATTGTGGCTGGTAGCGGCTGGCGGTTGGGTTTGGGCGACGCGCTCGCGGGCCTGCTCAGTGCGGGCTTGCATCTCGGCCCGGGCGGCTTGAGCTGCCACTCGTTGGTCTTGCGCCGACGGATCCCGCGGAGCGAGGGCCGCCCGCTTTATGGTCTGCATCTTTTGGATATTGCCGCCGGTATTACCAGGGATCTGGCTGGCTTCAATCTGAACCTCACCGTGCACGGCATAACGATTGCCATCGGGGCCAACCTCATACTGGTAGTGGGCGCCACCTCGGGCGTACTGAGCCGCAGCTGCCGAATGTGCGCGCTCATGGTCCCGCACCGCAGCGTCCGTTGCTTTTAGCTTCTCCAATTTCCGTTTCTCCCAGGGGGATAACTCCTGTTTTTCCGTGGCCGGGCGCTCCGGTCCCTCAACGGGCTCGGTGGTCCGCCAGCGAAGGTCCATTTGAGAGGCCGGACCTGTGATGGAGGTCAGTTGCATGTTTAAGCTATCTAACAGTTTTTCGGTTCAGCTCCAGGATTGCCGGTCCACCGACAACTCCTGCGCTACCCTTATCGGCTGGAAGCGAAAAAACTTTAATCCAAGGCCGGGAGCAACATTCCGAACCACCCGCGAGACCAGGCGTGATTCTCAAGGTGGTGGCTTTTTGTGGCGACCGGTGTTAAACTCGGTTTTCTCTAGTGCCATTGAGTGGATATGCTAATTATAAACATTCGTGCTTTCAACCTGGCCGGCCCGGTCGGGCATTGCCTCAGGCCATGACAGTCGCTGCACGCCTTCCCTTGACTGCCGCTACGGCTATTTCCCCGCCATCTGAGGCGCTGGTTGACCGGTATGGACGCACCTTCGATTACCTGCGGATTGCCTTGACGGAACGGTGCAATCTGCGCTGTGTTTACTGTCTGCCGGAAGCCGGCCTACCGCTGGCCGCGGCCGATAAATTGCTCCGGATGGATGAGATTCTACGGGTTATCGCGGTGAGTGCCGGCCTGGGCGTTACCAAGATTCGTTTTACCGGTGGTGAACCGTTGCTGCGCCCGGACCTGGCGGAACTGATCAGCGAAACGGCCAAGATTGCCGGGGTGGAATCTATCCATCTGACCACCAACGGCCTGCTGCTGGCCGAGCGAGTCTCCCAGCTGCGACAAGCCGGCCTGGAAGGGGTGAACATCAGCTTGGACACTCTCCGTCCGTCCCGGTTCAAAGAGCTGGCTCGCCGGGATGGCCTGGAGCGGGTGCTGGCCGGACTGCACGCTGCCCTGGCCGCCGGTTTCCCAGCTGTGAAGTTGAATGTTGTGGCCTTGCGCGGCTGCAACGATGACGAGTTTGGGGATTTTGTCACTCTGACCCGGGAACTGCCCATCACGGTTCGGTTTATCGAACTGATGCCTTTCGATGCCCATCAGATCTGGAAGACCGGGCGATTCCTGGGTGTGGAAGTCATGCGTGACCAGCTCAGGCAACTGTTTCCCACCCTGGAGGCTGCTACCGGCTCGGCCACCGAGAGCTTGGTCTTCCGCCTGCCGAATGGCCCTGGCAAAATCGCCCTGATTCCAGCCTATTCCCGCTCTATGTGCGGCAGCTGTAATCGCGTGCGGATCACCGCCGACGGGCGCATCCGCAACTGCCTGTATGCCGCCAGGGAGCAGGATCTGATGGGGATCCTGCGGGACGGCGGTTCGGATAACCAGCTGGCGGCGGCCCTGCGGGCGAGTATGTGGAGCAAGCCCCGCGATGGCTGGGTGGCCCAGAGAACCGTTCGACCCGGTCTAAATAGCAGTGTCCGTGAAAGTATGAACCAGATCGGTGGTTAGAGGCCCGCATCGATGGACCCCACGCAGCCTGATCAACCATTAACCCACCTAGATAGCCGTGGACGAGCGCGCATGGTGGACGTGAGCGCCAAACCCGTGACCAGCCGGATAGCGGAGGCCACCGGGTTCATCAGTCTGCAGAAAGAAACTTTGGCTGCCCTTTTTTCCGGGCAGATACCCAAAGGCGACGTGTTGAGTACGGCCCAGCTGGCGGGTGTTGCGGCCGCCAAGCAAACCGCCAGCTTGATCCCGTTGTGCCACCCTCTCAACCTGTCCTGGGTGGACCTCGAGTTCAAGGCTCGTGATGATGGAATCGTTATTACCTGTATCGTCAAGGCCCGCGAGGTGACCGGCCTGGAAATGGAGGCGTTGACCGCCGTATCGGTGGCTGCGCTGACCATTTATGATATGTGCAAATCTATCGACCGCAGCATGCGGATCGGTGACATCCAGCTGGTACGTAAGGAAGGCGGGAAATCGTCGCATCAGCCGGTCTACCGCCCCCGCACGGCTGTTATAGTGGTGTCCGATTCAACTGCGGCCGGTGAGCGTGAGGACCGCTCCGGGGCCATCCTCCATGAAGGCTTTCTGGGAGCCGGTTGCCAGGTGGAACCGGTGCTGGTAGTACCTGACGAGCCCGATCGCCTGTTATCCGCCGCCCGGGATTTCCTAGATAAAGGCATTGAACTGCTGATTACCACCGGTGGCACCGGACTTGGTCCGCGGGATATCACTATTGCCACCGTGGAGCAGCTGCTGGATGATCGGTTACCGGGGGTGGAGCAGGCTTTGCATGCCGCCGGACGGACCCAAACCCCCACCGCCATGCTCTCCCAACTAGCGGTTGGGATTGCCGGCCAGGGGATCATCGTTTGCCTCCCCGGCAGCGCTTTGGCAGTCCGCGACGCCTTGCCGGTGCTGATCCCGGCCATTTTCCACGCCTTTGAGGTGCGCCGGGGCGCCGGGCACCACGATTAGCCTGTCCCACTCAGCGCCATGACTACTTTCTTGCTGCCCTTGATCTTCCTGGTGGTGGCCGTGGTTTATTCAGCAGTGGGGCTGGGCGGAGGCTCTACATACGTAGCCCTGTTGGCGCTCACCGATATGGACCACCACCAACTGCCCACCATTTCTCTGGCGCTCAACCTGGTGGTAACAAGTGTGGGGATTTATAATTACCGCCGCCAGGATCATATCCGCTTCGGCCTGATCTGGCCATTCCTGGTCACTTCGTTACCTATGGCCTATCTGGGCGGGTCGCTGCAGTTGTCCCGGGTAACTTTCCTATGGTTGCTGTTCATTACATTGCTGTTCGTGGCGCTGCGCATCTATCTGTGGCGCGAAATCACCTTTAATTTGCATCTTAATGATCCCGGACGTCTGGCAACCATGCTGGCGTCCGGCGCCGCGCTGGGGTTCGTGGCCGGCACGGTGGGTATCGGTGGCGGCATCCTGCTGATACCCCTCCTGATTCTGTTGGGTTTGGCCGGGGAGCGGGAGGCGGCTGGGGCTGGAGTGGTTTTTGTCTGGGTTAACTCGGCCGTGGGGCTGATTTCCCGCTATCAACAGGGCGCTCTCGATCCCGTTCTGATAGTACCGCTGGTGGCGGCCGTAATTGTGGGCGCCGGGATTGGCTCCTATCTGGGCGCCGCCCGGCTCAAGCCCAGGACAGTGCAACAGGTTCTGGGCGTGGTGATCCTGATGGCCCTGGTGTCCCTGGGTGGGCAACTGCTATGAAGAGCGTAACCGAAGCCAGGACTATCATAGCCGAGGCTGTGCAGGTTCCGGCATCGGAGAGGGTTCCCCTGGCCGAATTGACAGGCCGGGTGCTGGCTGAGCCGATAGCGGCGCCCTTTCCCCGGCCCCGGTACACAAACTCCGCTATGGATGGCTTTGCGGTCCGTAGCACCGAGCTGGCCCGGGCCACCAAACAGCAACCGGTCGCTCTGCGTCTGGTGGGGGTCACCCCCGCCGGGGCCCGTGAGCCGGGGATCGTAGGTCCCGGAGAATGCCGGCAGGTGATGACCGGTGCGGCCATCCCTGGGGGGGCCGATGCTGTTGTAAAAGTGGAGGATACCAGCGGCTTCGATCAGGAGCCGGTGCAATTTTACCACGCCCCCCAAGCCGGAGAAAACTTGCGCTATGCCGGTGAGGAAATCCAAGCGGGCGAGCTGCTGTTGGCCCCAGGCACCCGATTGGGTCCTGGCGAGCTGGGCGTCCTGGCCGGCTGTGGCCTGGATGCAGCATCAGTTTATCCCCGGCCACAGGTGGCCATAATAACCACGGGGGACGAACTGGCCCGGCCGGGAGAAACTCTGCCGCCGGGGATGATATACAATTCCAATCTGCCGGTTTTGCGAGCACTGACGGAGCTGGCGGGGGCCATAGTAGTCTCTGCCGAAACTGTAACTGATGACCGTGAGGCTCAACTTGATCACTTTGCCCAAGCCTTGGAGCGGGCTACATTGCTGGTGACTTGCGGCGGCGTTTCCATGGGGCGGTTCGATCATGTGCGGGAGGTACTGGGCACACTGGCAATCCGGGAGCGCTTCTGGCGGGTGGCCCAGAAACCGGGCAAGCCGCTCTATTTCGGTACCGGCCCTGACATCCTGGTGTTCGGTTTACCGGGGAACCCGATCTCGGCTTTCATCTGCTTCCTGGAGTACGTCTGGCCGACGCTGGAGCGCCTCCAGGGCTTAGCTCCCGCCTCCCCACTGCCGGCGACATTGTCGGCCCCCTTCCCCCGTGAACGGGACCGCTGGCGTTTCCTGCCCGGGGAGGCGCGGGTGCAGGATGGCCGCCTGGTGGCCCAGCCCACCGGGAAACGCGGCTCTCACATGTTCACCGCCACCTTGAAAGCCAATTGCATTCTGGCAGCCTCACCAGGCGAAGGCCAGCTTGAGGCCGGGGCGGAAATCTCCATCCGAATGTTGCCCTGGGCGCTGTTGCCGGGGGCAGCATGACCGGGGTGGAAGTCGAAATCACCGTGCTCCTTTTTTCCCACCTGCGGCATGCTCTAGACACCGGGGAGTTGACCATCACCTTACCGGCCGGTTCCACGGCCGCCGACGCGGTAGGCCATATCCGGGAAAGGCTGGAGGAGCGCCTGGCCACAATGCCCTTGCGGGTGGCCGTTAATGGGCAGTTTGCCCCTGAAGATACCGTCCTCCAGGCCGGTGACGAGGTAGCCTTGATTCCACCCGTGCAGGGAGGTTGATGATGGTAGTGACCGAGCTGGTGGATGGACCGCTGCCGCAGTTGCCGGAAGCCCAGGGCCTGACGGAAACCGGCGCCGAGGTAATTTTCCACGGCCGGGTGCGGGATCGGGAGCAGGGCCAGGAGATTGTGGCCCTGTATTACGAGGCCTATGCCCTCCTGGCCGCAAGCGAGCTGCGCGCCATCTGTAAGGAGGCTTTTAGCCGCTTTTCCCTGCTGGACCTCACTTGCCATCATCGGATCGGGGAGGTGCCGGTAGGGGCAGTCTCATTGCGGGTGGTGGCCCGGGCCCGGCATCGAGAAGCTGCCCTGGAGGCGGTGGCCTGGCTGGTGGATCAATTGAAGCGCCGGGCGCCGATCTGGAAGTGGGGCGTGCGGTCTTCGGGGGAACGCTTCCCTTCAGGACTGGCCGCCAAATGACCGGCCTGCTCGAGTCATCACCGGTGGAAATGAAAACATTCGCCCCTTGTGCCGCTTTCAGCGTGTCGTTAACGTCGCCACGAGCATAAATTCACTCCGGCGACTGAATCTTCTGCCCAAGACCAACATGAACCCTATCGATTCCCGACGCAGGACCAAAATTGTCGCCACCATCGGGCCGGCCTCTGGCGATAAAAAGGGCCTCCGCGCTCTGATGCTGGCCGGAATGGATGTGGCCCGTATAAATACGGCCCATCTCGAGCCGCCGGGTATCCCTGAAATGGTAGCGCTCATCAGGGAGGTTGCCGCGAATGAGCAGCTGATGATAGGGATTCTGTTGGACCTGGCTGGTCCTAAAATCAGGGTAGCCAATGTTCCCCGGGCAGGAAGGGAATTGGTCCCCGATGAAAAACTGGTGCTGGGAACCGGCAACCGGGCGGACCTGGTCGTGCAGCCCGATCTCAAGTTTATCGATGTGGAGGACCGGGCCAGGGTAAAACTCGATGATGGCCGGATAGAACTGGAGGTAGTGGAACATCTTTCAGACACTTCCCTGCTTACCAGGGTGATCTACGGCGGTCTGCTGGAGCCCAAAAAAGGTGTGAATTTCCCTGGAGTTTCCCTCGGGCTGGATTCTTTCACCGCGCGGGATGAGGCCATGTTACGGGCGGGACTGGATTGCGAGATCGATTGGGTGGCGCTCTCTTTCGTGCGGGCCGCCGATGACCGGGCGGCGATTGATGATATTATGGCGGCTACCGGGCGGCGACTGCCGGTGATGGCCAAAATTGAAAAGCCGGAAGCCGTGGCGGCATTGGATGATATCGTGGCCGCCTTCGACGGGGTGATGGTTGCTCGGGGTGACCTGGGGGTGGAACTGCCGTTGGAGGAGGTGCCCTTGATCCAGAAGCGCATCATCCGTTGCTGCAACTCCCTGGGAAAACCGGTGATAACCGCCACCCAATTGCTCGACAGTATGGTTACCGCGCCCACGCCCACCAGGGCGGAAGTGAATGATGTAGCCAATGCCATTTTAGATGGTACGGACGCGGTCATGTTGTCCAATGAGACCGCCGTTGGCCACTACCCGGTAAAGGCGGTGGAGACTCTCGACGCCGTCGCCCGGACCACCGAGACTGCTACCACCGACCGGGTGATCCGCCGGCAGGATGACTATCAGCGCCGGGGTATCGCCAATGCCATCAGCCATGCCGCCAGTAATATTGTCCGGGAGAGCGATATCTCCGTGATCGTCACCATGACTCATAGCGGCCTAACTGCCCGGGGTGTGTCCCGCAATCGGCCCCGGGCCCGCATTGTCGCGCTCTCGCCACTGCTTGAGACCTGCCGCCAGTTGCAATTGAGCTGGGGAGTAACTCCCTTCCAGGTGCCCCAACACACCAACACCGATGAGATGATCGCCGCCGCGGAACATTTGTTGCTGCGGGAAGGCTTGGTTAAGCCGGGTGACCACTTTGTATTTACCGCCGGTGTACCGATTGGCAGGACCGGCACAACCAACCTTTTGAAGGTCCAACAAGTAGGGGAGCAGCCGGCATGATGGGACGCTACCGCCAGAACCTGATGCCGGCCTTGGTACTCCTGTTTGCCGCCGGGTGCCTGGTCCCGGCAACTAACCGGGGAACCGAGTACCCCGCGTTGCGGGAGTTAGTGCGGAGTGCTGATCTGATTGTGGTGGGCCGGCTTTCCCGGGCTGCGTTGGACAGCACTTCCATGCCGCCCATGGCCCTGCTGACTGTGGAGGCGCAGGAGGTGCTTTGGGGGGACATGGTCAGCTTCTTGTTTGGTACCGCCGCCGAGGAGCAGCGTCTGACGGTAACCTGGATCGAACCGCAAGCCCCCGGTTTGGTCAACCCACTGCAATTAGGGGACTTGACCGGCATCTGGTTACTGGTACGCTCCGAGGGTGATGTCTATCTGGCGGACGGGTACAGCTTTATCGACCCCAAGAAACGGAGAGCTGTGCGGCGGTATTTGAGAAAGGACCTGATGTTTATCAGGTTAAACGCCACTGCCCCGGCGGAAGCCTTGACTGTGGACCTGGTAGTGCGCAACGCCCATGAAAAGGATGCCATCCTCCCCGAGTTCCGCTTCGATAAGGGCCGGCTGTCCCTCAATCCGCTGGTAGAGTTGTCCGTGCAGGCTTTGCCCTCGGGAAAAAAGGAGCAACCGCTGCCTGTCTTGCCGCGGGAAAACGCCATCGTGGCATTGGACGAGCAGGATTGGTTGACTGCTCAATCCGGGGAAGAGGTGCTGGTGTCGGTGCCCTTGGCGGTTCTGTATCCCCTGCAGCCGGGCCGGAACTACCAGGTGCGCTTCAAGATCGAAGGCTTCGGAACCGACTACTTGCTGTTGGTAGGGAGATAGGCTACCGGAACCTGCGGCGTGGCAAACAACCGATGGCCTTCTGTGGCTGGTGAATAAATCCGGATGCTGCAATCGCCGCCTATCGGTCGGCGGTAATTTGCAATAGATAGGCGTATAAGTGACTGAGTTCCTCGGCAGACAGCTTCGGCCAGGGGATATTATTTGAGAGGGTAACTTTCCGCATATGGGGGACGTGATTCCACATGGTAGTCACCAGTTCCAGCGGGTGGGACAGGGGATGGTCCGGACTTAGTTCCAGATCTTCGCCTTGGCCGTGACAACCGGCACAGCCTTTTTGGTCGAATACCAGCCCGCCCTTAGCCGGGTCGCCGGGTTGCCCCTGATAATCAAAAAAGTATAGGTGGGCGATCAGATCGGCCATTTCCGACCCCTTGAAGGTAGGCCACTGGATGCCGGCATCCTCCATGGCGGACCACATCATCGGCCCGTGGTTCCACATAGTACCGGCGATGGCGGTAACGCTGCGGTGCAGGTTCATATCGCTGAGCGGAGTACCCACCGACTCTGCCCCCGGTTCATCGGCATGGCAATTTGTGCAGCCGTTGGTGCGGAATAACAGCGCTCCAGCCTGGGGATTCCCAGGTGACATGTAATGCCGGCGGGTGGAGGTACCCCGGCTGAATTCCCGCAGGTAAGCACTGATGTGAGTGATATCTTCGTCCGCAAACGTGGGGCGCTCCAGGCCCCGGGCATCTATCTCTTTCTGCATCGCAGGCCCATGATTCCAGATCGATTGCGCGATGTATAGCGGCGAGGCGTATTCCTGAAGTTGATCCAGGGCTATGCCCTCGCTGTTACCTTCAGACCCGATGGAATGGCAGCTCAGGCAACCTTTATCCCGGATTAGCGCTTTACCCCTGTAGACGCTGCCCGGCTCGCCCAGGTAACGCAGGTAGAACAAGTAGCTGGTAAGCAGATCCAGCTCATGGGTGGTCATGGTGGGCCAGTCCTTGGCCAGGTAGCCGGACCGGATAGCCATCTGCGGAGCGTGATTCCATAGTCGGGCGGTCAGGTCGTAGAAACTACCGAAAAACCGGGATCGCCCCAGATCCGGACCGATGTTGCTGCCGTAACCGTCGATGGAATGGCAATCAGTACATCCCTTTTCCTCGAATACCATTCGCCCGGCCATTGGATTGGGTAGGATCTCCTTTTCGCCCCGTTGACCAGCCCGTAGCGTGAGGCCCAGCAGTGTGATAGATGCCAATAACAGCAGGAGTACCGCCCCCCGGGCCGGTCCGGGCCACTTAGGCTGGAAACGGTTCATTCTTCACCTCCCCCATCGGTGCCGCCGGGTATGGTGCGGTGGCGCCGCAGCCCAACGAAAACGTAAGTCAGAACACTGGCCAAAGTGAAAAATATGGGGATCACAACAATGCTGATACCTACCGAAGCGTTCGGGGCGTCGTTCAGCTCTATGGAAGTCACGATCAAATTGATAATCCAGACCGTGACCGCGGTGACAAAGATCCAGATCATGGAGATACTGGCGACCTGCAGGCCAAGAATATAAAGGGGGGTCACGCGCTTGCGGGTCATTCCGTCGCTCCGGTTGTTGAAACGATATCGGGCTGATAACTGGCGATCCGTTCAGTCACGACCTCCATGCCTTCTTTGCGGCCTTCTTCGATTTCCCAGATTGAGATTACCGGGAAGAGCTTGGAGAATGCCAGAAAGGCCAAGGCGAATAATGACAGGCCGGCGACGAACAAGGCCCATTCCACCAGGGAAGGAATGTATACCTGGTGGGGATAAGGCAACCGTGGATCGGACAGCGTGGGTACTACGATATTAAGTCGCTCGAGCCACATCCCGATCACCACCGCCACCGAGGCGATGGCAATACCAGTCAAGGTGCGCAGACGCTGGAAAGACAGAATCACGACGGGGATTACAAAATTACATATCACCATTCCCCAGAAAAAGGGTGCGTAACTGCCGGTAAACTTGTCCATAATGATGGCCATTTCGTGGGGCTCGTTGCCGAACACGCCGGTCAGGTACTCCGAAAAGGTGAAATAGAACCACAGCAGCGACATTATCAGCAACAGGGTTGACAGATATTTGAAGTGGATCTCTTTTAAATAGTTTTCCAGGTGGAAGGCCTTACGGAATACCAACATGACCAGCAGCAGGGCTGCAATTCCAGAGAAAATGGCCCCCACCACGAAATAGGGCCCGAATATGGTGCTGTGCCACCCCGGCTGCAGGGTCATGGAAAATATAAAGGAGATCACTGTGTGCACCGATATGGCCACGGGGATCACCAGTATCATCAAAATACCTATGGCTCGCTCCAGGATTTCGTGCTGGCGTTTGGTACCGGTCCAGCCCCACGACAGGAACGTATAGAGCCACCGGGGCCGTACCCCCAGATCGCGCAGCCGGGCGATATCGGGGATCATGGGCAGGAACAGGTATACGGTGCTGGCGGTGAAATAGCAGGTGATGGCGGTGACGTCCCATAACAGGGGCGACTGGAGCCGTCCGTAATAGAATATGTTCATCAGGCGGTCCGGCCGGCCCAGGTCGAGAATGGGGTGTAATCCGCCGATGGCCAACACGATGGCCGTGATCACCTCAGCCATGCGGGTGATGGGGCGCCGCCATTCCGCCTTGGACAGCCGCAGGATAGCCGATATCAGCGTGCCGGCGTGACTGATGCCGATGAAAAACACGAAATTGACTATGTAGAAGCCCCACGAGATTGGCTGGTTTAGACCGGTGACCCCTAAGCCGCGGGTCAGCTGGGTGCTGTACAGGTACATGCAACCCAAAAACAGCAGCAGCAGGCCGCCGCCCAGCAGATAATCGTTCCGGCTCCTGTTCACAATGGGAGCGAGCAGGACGTAATCGGGGTCGTTACGGATATCCGGGGTTGTCATCTTAATCTTCCGCCGCCAGGTAGACTACTTTGGGCTCAGTCCCCAGGTCCTCGAGCAGGCGGTAGGCCCGGTTGGATCGTCTCAGCCGGCGAACAGCGTGTTCCTCGTTATCAAAATCACCGAATATAATAGCATCGGTGGGGCAACTATCCGCACAGGCCGGTTGGTAATCCTGCTCCTCTAGATCGCGCCCCTCGAAGCGGGCCTGCTCCCGGGCTTTCATCAGCCGGTGGCTGCAGAAAGTACATTTCTCCACCACCCCCTTCATCCGCAGGCTCACGTCCGGGTTGCGGACCGCGCTGAATTCTTCCGGCCGCTCAGGCTCGAACCAGTTAAACGATTTTACCGTGTACGGACAGGCCACCATACAGTAGCGGCACCCGATACAGCGATGATAGATTTGCGCCACCAGCCCTTCATCGTTGCGGTAAGTGGCCCGCACCGGACAGACCCGGGTACAGGGCGGATTGTCGCACTGGAAACAGGGCCGGGGAATGTACCGCACGTGTACATCCGGATATTTCCCCTCGACCATCTCCAGCATGTCCATCCATAAGAAAGTGCGGCCTTCCTGCGTAGCTTCCTGCCCGGCATTGGGGATGTTATTCTCCGATCGGCAGGCGGTGACACAGCTGCCGCAACCGGTGCACTTGTTCAGGTCGATTACCATGCCCCACTTAGGCATATCAGACCCCTGGCTCCGCCCGGTAGACCTTCACCGGTGTCCCGTTCAGGACCGGAGCCCCGGTTAAGGCGTCAAAATTGTTTTCCAGGGCGTCCGCGGTATTGCTGCCGATGCCGGTGCCGAACCGTCCATAGTGAGTATGTCCCAGGCCGCGAGGGATATGCACCACACCCGGGTGAATGCCCTCAAAGAACCGTACCTGGGCCCGAATCCGGCCGCTGGTCGATTCCACCCACGCCGCTTCGTGGTCCACCAGGCCATACCGGCGCCCGCTGTCCGGATTAACCTCGACCCAAGTCTGCCAGTAACGGCTTACCTGAACGCCTATTACTTCCAACAATGAGGGCTGAGTGGCGCCCCGCCCGTCGCGGTTGGTCAACAGCTCCGAAGTCGTCAGCACCAGGGGGAATTCTTCCACCATACCGACGGCGTGCGGCGCCTCGTAATGGGGCTGGAGCAATTCCTCCCCCCGGGCGGTGATGTGATTGGCGCGTAGCAAAGTTTCCCGCGCTTCGGCGGCCTTCCCACCGGACTCCCGGCCGGCCGCCGCCAGTTTCCGGGCCATAACGGATGATATGAATTCGAATTTTTTTGAAGGGGTCCGGTACATCTCATCCGGCCGCATGGGTATCGCCAGCGGGTTCCACCAGCCACCCTTTTTGGCCAGGAGCTTCCGGAAGGCCCGGAAGGAAGAATACTGCTGTGACTGCCAGCCCCTATCTTTCAGAAAAGCCAGCCATTGGGCGTCCGAGGTTTCCGAGATCACGGCCCCCTGCCCCGAGTCGAAGACCGCCTGCAATTGCTTGGTCACCAATGCTTTATAGCTTGGCCACGGGAAGGCCGGCCCACCTACCGCTGCCTTCCCCAGTTCCAGCAGCACTTCACCGGACTGGCGGGTATCAAATAGCTTTTCCACTACCGGGGTCTGCAAGCCGATGTGGGCAAACATCAGGCCGGCGGCCGGGCCTGACAGATCGGTTTTCTCCAGATAACTGTGGTCCGGCAGCACCAGGTTGGCATGTAGCGCTGTCTCGTCCACGAACAGGCCCAGGTAAACCACCTGGTCGATATGTTGCAGGGCCTGCACCAGTGTTTCCCGGTCCTGGGCATGGTACACCGGGTTGGAGTCGATGATCAACAGGGTATCGATCAGGCCCGGCTCCGATGCCGCCACTTCGGTGGCAAAACGGTGCAGGCTCACCTCACCAAACAGGGCCGGCGCCCCGGTCCCGGAGCCGACTTTCGGAGGCACTGTATCGCCTTGGGCTTTGGTAGGGGCCGGGGGCTCCGGGAATGAGAAATCCAGGGTGGGCAGGTGGAACTGCAGGCCGCCGGCCTTCTGGAAGTTGCCCAGCAGAGCGTTTAAGGAATGCACTGCCCACTGGGTGAATCCGCCGTTGGTGGCATACCGGGCGCCATCGTCAGCCAGGGCCAGGGCCGGCTTCAGAGCGCCCAGCTCCTCACCCAACTTGATAATTGTACTCGTAGGCACACCGGTAATCCGGGAGACCTGTTCCGGATAGTAATTGGCGCGCAGAAAAGCCTCAAAGCCCGGTTGCTCCCGGCCCTTGGCATCCTGGTAGGGCCAGAAGCCGGTGGTGTGCTCAAAGATAAAGTCCTCGTCGTACTGGCGCTCGGCGATCAGAATATATGCCAATCCCAGTGCCAGAGCGCCGTAAGTGCCCGGTCTGATAGGTACCCACCGGTCAGCGTTGGAGGCCGTCAGGTTCAACCGCGAATCCACCTGCACCAGGGTGAAATCATGCTCCCGGTCGGAGGCTCGCAGTTGGCCGAACAGATTCTGATAATAGATCGGGTTGGCGCCCTCCTCCAAGAAGTTGGCGCCGAAACTGATAACATAGCGGGTATTGTAAAGATCGGGAGCCGGTGTCAGGGCCTGGCCCTGGGTCAGTTCCGAGCCCACCGTGCTGGTCCCCAGGCGCGGGTCCTCGAAGTAGTTGGGGGAACCAACCGCCTGCATGAAATGGCGAGCCAAGCGGCCCACCAGCGGCGAGCAGTCACCGTTGATCAGGGCGATGCGATGCCCTTCGCCGCGCTCCACCAGCCGTTTAAGGCGGGTCTTCAGGCCGCCCAACGCTTCGGGCCATCCCAGTTCCTCCCACCGGTCGGCTCCCACTTTCCCGGTGTGACGGAGGGGGCCGGTGACCCGGTCAGGATTGAACAGCACCTCCATGGAGGTATGGGCCATGGGACACACCCCGCCGTTGTTGGTGGGGAAAATGGGATTGCCCTGCACGTACACCGGTACGCCATCGATCCGGCGGATGTTGATACCACAGCCGGCCGGGCACTGTCCGCAAATGGTGTTGATCCAGGTCTCCTGGCCAGGCCCGTGTTTTAAGTCCTCCACCAGCCGGTTGGGTACCGCCATCAGCTCCGGCAGCAGGAGCTGGCCCGCCACTACCGAGCCCGCCGCCAGGCCTCCCAACTTCAGAAAATCCCGCCGGGAAATCAGCTTATGATCCTGTTTTTTACTGCGGCCACTCATCGATGGCAAGCCAGGCAATCGTTGGTTATTTGACGCTCGCTATGGCACTCGGTGCAGTTGTCCATAGTGACCTCGACAACCGGGTATTTTGCCGGTTCGGTCATCTCGGCCACTGCCCCATGGCACAGTTGGCAATCCAGGCCCCCCGACGTTACATGGCGGCGATGGGAGAAATAAACATGGTCCGGGACTGTATAGATCCGCTGCCAGGGAATCGGTTCGTCGGAGGTGGTGTAGGCCAGCAGCTGCTCTTCCAACTCCGTTTCGGTCAATTCCTCGCTGTGGCAATCCTGGCAAACCTCCAGTGCCGGCAGGGTGGCCCGCTGATGATCCTCCACCCGTAGGTGGCAGTCGGTGCACTCCAGGTCCACTTCGTCGATATGCAGATTATGGCTGAACGGTAGCGGTTGAATGATAGCCCCGGACCGCCGGCTGAGGATGAATAGCGCCGAGACAGCCATCACGACTATTATCACAATTATGCTGTTGCGTTGAGTGAGATTCAATGGTGCAATTAGTAATTTCTATCCGGCCTGGCCGTCACCAGCGCTGGTGGCGAACAATGACTGGTCTATTTTAGACAGGTGGTCATAGAGGGGCAAGCACAAAGTGCGGCTTAACTGTCGGCCACCGGAGCAGTTCCGGGCCGGGTAGCTATTTAAGCTGGACGGCTGTGCCGTAGGCCACGATCTCCGCAGCCCCGCCCATGACGCTGGCGCTGGTGAACCTGATGGCCACCACCGCGTCGGCCCCCAACTCCTCAGCCCGGGCCAGCATACGGTCCAGGGCCTGCTCCCGAGCCTCGGCCATCATCTTGGTGTATTCGAGGACTTCGCCCCCCACCACGTTCCGTAGCGCCGCCATGATGTCTTTCCCGACATGGCGGGCGCGAATCGTATTCCCGCGAACCAGCCCCAAGGTAACGGAGATTTCCCGGTCTTCAAAGTGATCTTGCGTGGAAAGTAGCATGCTCACCTCATTTCACTGTTGGACGTTTTTATCGTAGTAATTATCTTCCTCGCTGGCCAGCCGGTCCTTAAGGACCTTTACCAACAGCAGGCCCCCACCCGCCAGCGCCACCAACCCCACCAAGCCGTAGGGTAGTATCGCGATCAGGCCCACAATCATGCCCACTGCCCAGAGCAGAACCACGCTGCCGATCAGCGCGTAACCCAGTTTTTCCATGGTAAGATCTTCCTTATTTACTTTTGCGTATCAGCCGATTGATTCAAGCTGTTCCTAATTAGGCTCCCGATTTCGGCGATCACCTCTGAAACCTGGCTGAAGCAGCTCACACCGGGGCCACCGGCTGATGGCAGGGGCGGCTCCGTCCAGCCCAACAGGAATAGTGGTTTGCTGTTTTTAACGGCCAGGGCGATTTCACTGAGTGTTCCGGCGCTACCGGGCAAGACCACCACCACATCGCTCGACAGGATATTGATCACGTTCCGGGCGTCACCCAGGCCGGTGCGTATCGGGATGGTCAAATGTGGGGAGGCGGCGGCCAGATCCCGGTCGGGGAGAATTCCCACCACCGTTCCCCCGGCCTCGGCCGCCCCGGCGGAGACTGCCGCCATCACCCCGGCATCGCGGCCGCCACTCAGCTCTACCCACCCCTCCAGGGCCACCGCCCGGCCCAATTCCCGGGCCAGCGCTTCGACTTCCTCAGGGACCTGGCTGCCGCCCATGACCCCGATTATCGGGGACCGCTCCCCGCTCACCGGGGGGTCCCGCCTTGTAGCAATTCCATCTCCGTCACGTACAGATTATTACCGAATTTACAACTCGCCGCGAGCATTATTTCCTCTACCCTTAGTGCGGCTTGCTTAAAGAGATTCCGCCTATCAGCCGCTGATAATGTCCTGTCCTGCGGCCTCGCGACTCCCTAAATTGACACCTTGAAGTGAGACTCTGCAACGCGATCACTGCTATGAACCGTGCCCCTGAGGGCCCTACGTTTAAGGAAACGACCTCCAACCGGAGGTTTTATTTTATCCACCGGGAACAGCTGTGAATAAAGTTAAAGCCACCTTGCTGGACGCCGACGAATTCGAGCGCACTCTGTCCCGGTTGGCCAACGAGATCATAGAGCGTCACCCCACTGTCGACAATCTGGCCGTTATCGGGATCCGCACCCGGGGTGAATTCATTGGCCAGCGGATCGCCGGCCTGATAGCCGGCCACAAAGGTGATGAGGTAAAATTCGGCACGGTGGATGTAACCTTCTACCGCGATGATTTTCGCACCCACCTGCCATCCCCCGAAATCGGGCCCACGAACATACCTTTTGGTGTCGACAATCTGCACATCATCCTGGTTGATGATGTGCTCTATACCGGGCGCACGGTGCGGGCGGCGGTGAACAGTATCATGGACTTCGGCCGGCCGGCCGCAATTGAGCTGGCGGTGCTGGTGGATCGGGGCCATCGGGAGCTGCCCATCCGGGCCGACTACCTGGGACGCCATCACCCTACTTCGAGTAACGAACACATCCATGTGCATGTGATCGAGGTGGACGGCCGGGACGAAGTGCTGCTGCTGGACTATGGCCAGTGAGAGCAGCTGCCATCTCTTTAACCAATTTGATCGGCCTGGAGGGGGTCCCCCGCTCAGACATTCAGACCCTGCTGGACACCGGTTTTTACTTCCGGGACGTGCTGGACCGTCCCATCAAGAAGGTCCCTATCCTCACCGGTATCAACGTGGTCAACCTGTTTTTCGAGAGTTCCACTCGTACTCGCATCTCCTTTGAGCTGGCCGAAAAGCGCCTGAGCGCGGATGTAGTCAATTTTTCCGCCGCCGCCTCCAGCCTGAGCAAAGGTGAAGGTCTGAAGGATACTGTCCGAAACATCCATGCCATGAAGATGGATGCGGTGGTGATGCGCCACCCGGTGCCCGGTGCGGCGTTGCAGCTCAGCCGTTTCGTGGAGGCGGTGGTGATCAACGCCGGGGATGGCGCCCACGAACACCCTACCCAGGGCCTGCTGGATATGATGTCCATCCAGGAGAAATTCGGTCGGATAAAGGGGTTGAAAATCGCGATCATCGGCGATATCGCCCATAGCCGGGTGGCCCTCTCCAACATTTTCGGCCTCAAAACTATGGGCGCTAAAGTAACCGTCTGCGGTCCTGGACACCTGATTCCCCCCTTTATCGAGGAGTTGGGGGTCACCGTCAATCGTGACGTGGATGCCGTGCTGGAGTGGGCGGATGCGGTCAACGTGCTACGCATCCAACGCGAGCGGATGGGCGTGGGGGTTATCTCCTCCGTGCGGGAATACCGCAACCAGTTCGGTATCACTGTCGAGCGGTTGGCCCGGCATAAAAAGGAAATTGTGATTCTGCACCCCGGGCCCATGAACCGGGGGGTCGAAATCGACAGCGATGTGGCCGACGGAGACCAGGCCATAATCTTAGACCAGGTGCTGAACGGCGTGGCGGTGCGAATGAGCGTGCTGTTTCACCTGCTGGGGCCCCGTGAAGCGTTGGAGGAGGCCTGATGGGCCGCATTGCCCCACTGCCGAAGGCGCTCCTGATAAAGGGGGCCACGATTTACGATCCCGCCACCGGGAAAACCCGCCGGAGCGATCTGGCGGTGAAAAACGGCCGGTTGATCGAACCTGAAAAACTTGGGACCGCGAAAGTGGAGCGGTTGGATGCTCGTGGCGCATTGGTAACCCACGGTTTCATCGATATCCATGCCCATTTCCGGGAACCGGGCCGGGAGGATCAGGAATCGCTTGAAAGTGGCTCCCGGGCCGCCCTGGCCGGTGGTTTTACCCGGGTGGCGGTGATGCCCAATACCTGGCCGGCTATCGATTCACCGGAGATGGTACGCTCACTGCTGGAAAAGGCCGAGCGGCTACCTATTACCTTATATGTCATCGGCGCCATCAGCCGGGGCCGGGAAGGGCGGGAGTTGGCGGAGCTGCTGGAAATGCAGGCCGCCGGGGCAGTGGCCTTTTCAGATGACGGCAATCCCATAACCGACGGCCAGGTACTTCGAAGGGCGCTGCAATATACGCTGGATGCCGGCACGCCGATCATTAACCATGCTGAGGACCTCTCTTTGCGTGACGGCGGGGCGATGAATCAGAGTGCCCTTTCCACCCGGCTGGGTCTGCCGGGCAACCCGGTGCAGGCCGAAGCGGCCATGGTACATCGGGACCTGCTCATCGCTCAGGAGACCGGCGGCCGGTTGCATGTGCCCCATGTCAGCACCGCCCTGGCGGTAGACCTGGTACGGCGTTTCAAGGAGGCCGGAGTGGCGATCACCGCCGAGGCCACCCCCCATCATCTGGGCCTGACGGAGGACGCCCTGCGGCAGTTCGACACCAATGCCAAGGTAGCGCCTCCCCTGCGAACCGAGGCCGACCGCCAAGCCGTAGTCAAAGGACTAATGGACGGCACCCTGGACTGCATCGCCACCGATCATGCCCCCCATACCGTTGAGGAGAAGGAGCAGGATATGATCCAGGCGCCCTTCGGGATGATCGGCCTGGAGTCGGCCTTTGCCCTGGCGCACACCGTGCTGGCCCCGGCGGGGTTGGCCCTTGAGAAATTGATCGACCTGTTCACTGCCGGCCCGGCCCGGGCGCTGGGACTGGAGCTTACTCCCCTACAGCCGGGTTCGCTGGTCGAGCTGGTGGTGTTGCGGCCCGATGAGACCTGGACCTTTACCGAGAAAGATATACATTCCCGCTCCCGGAATACACCAATGCTGGGGAAATTGTTTACGGGCCGGGTCATGGCTACGGTAACCGTACGCGGGTGTTACCTGCCCGGCTGAAAAAGTCTTGACCCGCTTTGAGCAATGCCGGTAATTTTTCCTGCTGTACTGGAATGGATTTTTATGAAGACGTTTACGCTAAAAGCCAAGGATATTAAGCACGAGTGGTTCGTGGCTGACGCCGAAGGCCAGGTACTGGGCCGGTTTGCCACCAGAATCGCTACGGTATTGCGGGGCAAGCACAAGCCTACCTTTACTCCTCACATGGACATGGGTGACTGTGTTGTGGTCACTAATGCCGAAAAGATCGTGGCCACGGGTGGAAAGCAGACCAAAAAGACCTATTGGCATCACACCGGCTGGATCGGCAACCAAAAGGAAGTTTCGCTGGAAACGATGCTCCGCAGCCATCCTGAGCGGGTAATCAAGCATGCTGTCCGCGGGATGTTGCCCCACAACCGCTTGGGCCGCAGTATGCTGCGCCACTTGAAGATTTATGCCGGCCCCGATCATCCCCACCAGGCCCAACTACCGAAACCTTTGGAAATCTAGGCAGAAAATGGCGAAAATTATCGCGCGTTCAATCGGACGACGGAAAACTGCGGTCGCCCGATTGCGGTTGCTCGAGGGCAAGGGAACGATAAGCATCAACCAGCGCAAGCTGGAAGATTACTTTCCGCGTTCGGCGCATAAGATAATCCTGAATGAGCCGCTGCAGCTCGTTGGCTTGGAAGGTCAATACAATATTATTATCAATGTACGGGGTGGCGGTCCCGCGGGACAAGCCGGCGCAATCCGCCTGGCACTGGCCCGGGCCTTGGAGAAGGTTGACGGGGAGTTCCGTCCGGCGCTCAAGAAGGCCGGTATGCTCACCCGGGACGCCCGGGAAGTGGAGCGTAAAAAATATGGCCAACCGGGCGCTCGCAAAAAATTTCAATTCTCAAAACGTTAGTTTTTCGGAGTTATATGTCATCATCGACACCTATCACCGTTGAAAATCTGATCAGCGCCGGCGCTCATTTCGGGCATCTGACCAGTCGCTGGCATCCCAATTATAAGCCGTTCATCTATATGCAGAAAAACGGCATTCACATCATCGATATTCAGCAGACCCTCCAATGTCTGCAGAAAGCCAATGATGCCATCACCCAAATCGTTCGCAAAGATGGCACCATCCTATTTATCGGCACCAAGAAGCAGGCCCGGGACGTACTGCAACGCGAGGCAGACCGCTGCGGGATGTTTTATGTGGTGGAGCGTTGGTTGGGCGGCACCCTGACCAATTATTCCACCATCAAGAAAAGCATCAAACGCCTCCAGCAACTGGAAAAGGATGCTGATACCCTCTACCAGTCTTTGACCAAGAAAGAGATTCTGCAGATGGAGCGGGAGCGCATACGGCTGGCGGACCAGCACCGGGGAATCAAGGACATGAAGCGGCTCCCCGATGCCGTTTTCGTGGTGGATATTAAACATGCTGCCACCGCCGTCAGCGAGGCCCGCCGGCTGGAGATTCCCATCATCGCCATTGTGGACAGCAACACCGATCCCAAACAGGTCGATTATCCCATCCCCGCCAATGATGATTCACTGCGGGCCATCCAACTGATTACCGGCGCTATCGCCGATGCAATCATTGAAGCCCGAGGTGGTGTTGTTGACGAGGAACCGTCCGACCAGGAAGTTCAGGCCGAGGCAAACTCGGCCTCACCGGCCGACAAAACCAAACCTGCCGGTAGTAAAAAGGCCGCAGTGGCTACCACCCCTAAAAAGGCCGCAGTGGCTACCACCCCTAAAAAGGCCGCGGCGGCCACCTCCCCCAAAAAGACCGCAGCTCACTCCGAAGTAAACGAAGCATGATATCTGCAACGCTGGTAAAGCAGCTGCGCGAAAAGACCGGCGCAGGGCTGATGGATTGCAAGCGTGCCCTGCAAGAGGCCGATGGTGACCTGGAAAAAGCGATTGACCACTTGCGGACGGCCGGAGTCACCAAAGCGGAAAAAAAAGCCGGGCGACAGGTATCCGACGGCCTTGTTTTTAGCTATATTCACCCCGGTGCGAAACTCGGTGTGCTGCTGGAAGTGAACTGCGAAACCGATTTTGTGGCCAAAACAGACATTTTCCAGCAGTTTGTTAAGGATGTGGCTATGCATATCGCAGCCACTGCTCCCAGCGTGATCACGAGAGAAGAGCTGCCTAAAGAGGATGTGGAACGGGAGCAGAGCATCCTGGCCGAGCAAGCCCGCCAATCAGGGAAACCGGAGCAGATCCTGGAAAAGATCGTCCTGGGCCGGCTGGAAAAGTTTTTTGCGGAAAACGCCCTGCTGGAACAACCATTTGTTAAAGATCCCCAGAAAACCATCGACGACTACCTCAAAGAAACCATTTCCACCCTGGGCGAGAATATAGTCATTGCCCGGTTCGTCCGCTTCCAACTGGGACAGAACGAGGTCCCCAGCCCAAGCCAATCCTGACCGCTGGCCAGTATGGCTGACCTTCCCTACCGCCGCATTCTCCTTAAAATGAGTGGCGAAATTCTGGCCGGGCAAAAAGGCTTTGGCATCGATACCGACGTGTTGGATCTCCTGGCCGCGGAGGTGAAGGCCGTGGTCGATGCGGGCCTGGAAGTGGGGCTGGTGATCGGGGGCGGCAATATTTTCCGGGGCTTGTCGGGAACCACCACCGGTATGGAGCGGGTCAGCGGCGATTACCTCGGGATGACCGCCACTGTCATGAACTCGGTAGCCCTGCAAAATTCCTTGGAAAGGTTGGGCGTGGACACCCGGGTCATGTCCGCCCTTTCAATGATCCAACTGGCTGAGCCCTATATTCGCCGGAGAGCCCTGCGCCACCTGGAAAAAGGGCGGGTCGTCATTTGTGCCGGGGGTACCGGCAACCCCTACTTCACTACTGATACCGCCGCCGTTCTAAGAGGTATCGAAATCAACGCCGATCTGATTCTGAAGGGAACTAAGGTGGATGGAGTCTATGATTCCGATCCTGAGAAAAATACCACCGCCCGGCGCTATGAACGCCTATCATATGAGGAGGTGATTGCAAAAAAGTTAAGGGTGATGGACCTGACTGCCATTACATTATGCATGGAGAATAAATTGCCCTTGATGGTTTTTGATATCAGGACGCCGGGCAATCTGCTCCAGGCGGCCACCGGCAAGCTAATCGGAACCGTAATTTCTTAGAGGGGAGAAGCGATGATCAACGAGTTGCATTTACAAGCCAAACAAAATATGGACAAAACCATCGAACACGTCCAGCAGGAACTGGCCACCCTGCGCACCGGCCGGGCCAATCCTCGGATGGTAGACCATGTCAAAGTTGATTATTATGGATCTCTGCAGCCCCTTAAGACCCTGGCAAACGTATCGGCGCCGGAGCCGCGATTGCTGGTGGTGGAACCCTATGACAAAAGCCAGCTCGATGTGGTGGAGAAAGCGATCCTCCTGGCCAACCTGGGCATGTCCCCGAACAACGATGGCAATGTGATCCGGCTGCCGCTGCCGGAACTCACCGAGGAGCGGCGCTCCGAAATGGTAAAGGTGGCCCATCAACTGGTGGAAGAGGGCAAAGTGACGGTGCGCAACATTCGCCGGGACGCCAATAACGAACTCAAGCAGCTAGCCAAGGAACACGATATCTCGGAGGACAACCTGCATCGGGCCATGGACAATTTCCAGGAATTGACGGATGGGCACATCAAGCTATTGGATGAGATCCAGAGCGTCAAAGAGCATGAGATTCTGAACGATTAGAACGATTGGATTGAGAATAAAAAAGGGCGGGTAACATCCCGCCCTTTTTTTACCTATTTTAACGGAAACCTAGCAGCGTGAATAGCCACAGCTGGGGCAGGTGATGCAGCCTGATTCGTGGATCACATTGCCGCCGCACTGGGGACAGGTGGTCATGGTTCTCGAAGCTGCTTCATCGGTGGCAAACCCGGTCCCCGCCTGTTCCGCCGAGCTGTTTTCATGAGACGGCGGTGCCGCCCGCCCGGTAGTCTCCGCTTGAGTATCGCTGGACAGGAGGGGGCGTCCCCAGGGCCGTTTGTTCAGATAATCATCCAGGGCCTGCCCGATTGCGTCCGGAGTGGATAGCACCAACCGGCCGCTCTCCCATATGGGGTTGGGACCGCTGATCCCCTTTAGTTGCTTCACTACTGCTCCGGGGTCAACGCTGGAACGCAAAGCCAGCGAGATCAGTCGGCTGATAGCTTCGGCCTGGGTCGAGGCTAATCCTCCTGCTTTCCCTATGGTGGTGAAAACTTCGCACAACCCTTGATCATCTTCATTGATCGTGATGTACAGGTTGCCCTCTCCGGTACGCACCCGGCGGGTCATGCCGTAGGTAATTTCCTGCCGATGCCGAGGTTGGAGCCGCCTTGTGGAGTCAGGGAAACCCTTCGGTTTGGCTGGGGTGTGCATCGGGGTCTCCGGTGCGAGGGTCGGGTCCTTTTCCGTTTGAGGCGGCTCAGGTTCAGCGGTCACCTTTTTCTGCTCGGCATCGGCGGATTGATTATCTTTGATATCGGAGATCAGGATCCCTTCCCGGGACCCTTCCCGATAGACTGTAATACCTTTAAGGCCTTCGCGATAGGCTTTCAAATAGACTTCGGCCACAGTTTCTTCGTGAGCTGTTTCCGGCAGGTTCACCGTGGACGAAATAGAACTATCGATATACTGCTGGATCGTGCCCTGCATTTTGACCCGGAAGTAGGGATCGATGTTATACGCGGTGACCACAAAAGGTGGCAGGTCCTGGTCGGTCCCGAACAGGTTTTTGATCACCGGGTGGTAGACGGTGTATTCCCTGAAAGTATCGCCGAAGTCTTCGTTCTGTTTTACCCGCCGCCTATAGGAGGTGGCGAAAATCGGTTCGATACCCGAGGTGACTTGGGCCACGATTGCTCCCGAACCGGTGGGCGGCACGGTCAAAATTGTGACATTCCGGATGCCGTTCTCCTGGATCCGCTCCTGGATATCGCCGGGAAGACTCTGGACGAACTTGCTGCCCGCATAGCCTTCCCACTGGAAATTATCGAAAGTCCCTTTTTCAATCGCCAGATCAATGGAAGTGTTGTAAGAGGTGTCCCGCATCTCGCGCATGATACCGTCAATCACGGCCAGGGCCTCATCCGTGTCGTATTTGAGGCGCATTCGCACGAACATGTCCCCCAGGCCCAGGATTCCCAGCCCGATACGGCGGTCGCCCTGGGCGTTTTCCCGCTGGATCTCCAGCGCATGGCGGTCGAGATTGTAATCGATTACGTCATCCAGGAACCGGGTGGCTATCTGCACCGTTTTTTTAAACGGCTCCATCATGAACTGGCCCTCTTCGTCCACGAACCGCTCCAGATTGATGCTACCCAAATTGCAGCAACCGCCGTCGGGTAAGGGCTGCTCGGCACAGGGATTGGTGGATACCAGCGGACTGCAGTACTCACCATTGTGGTAATCCCGCATGGTATCCCAGAAGATCAGTCCCGGCTCGGCGCTGTTGTGGGCGGACATGATGATCTGGTTCCATAAATCGCGGGCCTTGATGGTTTTGTAGACCTCATCATTCCAACGCAGGTCGAAATCCAGATCGTCCTCCACAGCTTCCATGAATTCATGGGTCAGGAGTACCGAAATGTTGGAATAGCGAACCCGTTTCAAGTCACTTTTAATATGGATGAATTTTTCGATGTCAGGGTGATCCACGCGCAGGGTTTGCATGTTGGCGCCGCGCCGGCCATGCTGGGCGATGGTGTTGGTATTGACACTGAAAAGGTCCATGAAACCGGTCGGCCCGCAGGATTCTCCGCCGGTGCCCTGAATAGGTGCGCCGGAGGGTCTCAAGACAGACAGGTCGTGGCCGCAGCCCCCGCCATATTTATAGGTTAGGGCCTCATCGATAATTGACTGGTAAATGTTTTGGATGGAATCACCCTTAATGGCCACCACGTAACAATTATTCAAGGTGGACTTGATGTCTTCCCGGCCTGCGCCGTGCATTATCCGGCCGCCGGGAACGAATTTGAAGTCCTCCAGGATCTGTAGGAAACGCTGCTCCCATTCGGCCCGCAGCTCTTCCGTGCGCTCCACAGCGGCGATAGCCCGAGCTTGCCGGGACCATAATTCCCACGGGCTCGTTTCCCCGGGCGCCAGATATTTGTTCCGGATTACGTCCTTGGCGATCTCATCGTCCAGGTAGTAATTATCCAGGGCATAGTTGGCGGGAATCTCCTCCGCCACGGTTTTAGGGGGCAGGCCGGCCTGGGCCATATCGGCTACCGCCTGGTCCAGCTCCTCCGCTGCCGGCGGCGCATCAATGCTTTCAACAGGCACAGGATCGGTGAAAGGGAATTCAATCGGGTCGGTCATTCAACGCTCTCCTGATCGCGAGCCGTCACTGCCTACCAGGGGAAACGCGGTAGCAACGAAAACAGCTCACTCGAAAAAGTAAATATTGAGTTCAAAATCCGGTGGTCAATCTAGGTCTGATGCGAACTCAATTCAAGCAAAATGGTGGGATTGGGCACAATATATTGTGGAAAAATTTCGTTCCTTACCATATCTGGTTGGGTTTCTCCCGCCGGTAAATATGGTAAGTATCTTGATTCCATAACGGGCGGGCCGCTAACTTAACCTTGCTTGCCGCGGGTGTAGTTCAATGGTAGAACACCAGCTTCCCAAGCTGGTTACGAGAGTTCGATTCTCTTCACCCGCTCATTTTCAGGGCGGCCGTCATGGCTCCCCCGGCCGGGCGCTCCATTCTGGTGGCCGTAACCCGGCCTGAGCGTAGGGCACATTATCAGTGATAAAACCGCTAGACCCCGGTCCGACTTACAGGGTTGGCCATGTACGGAGACAAAATATGCGCCGGTATAAACTGCCTATCACCCTGGCATTCCTCGGATGGCTGACCATAACCTGCGGATCGCGGGCTGAATTGTCCCCGGAGGCGGTGCAAGGATTGCTGGCCAAATACACTACCGTAGATCTGACCGCCGACCTTAGTCCGCTATCGGATGCTCAGCGCCGGATGCTGCCGTTGCTCATCGAAGCCGCCCAGGCCATGGATGAAGTATTCTGGCTGCAGGCCTTTGGTGACCAGAGAGTTCTGCTGGACGGTATCAATGACCCCGATCTGAGGCGCTTTACCCTGATCAACTACGGCCCCTGGGACCGGCTGGCGGGGGATGAACCTTTCCTGCCCGGGGTGGCCTCGAAACCCCCCGGAGCCAATTTCTATCCCGCAGATATGACCGCGGAGGAATTCCAAAACGCCTATCCCGGTTTACCGGAGCGCCATTCTGCCTTGGCGAGCCTGTATACCCTGGTGCGCCGCACCCCGGAGGGGGAGCTGATTGCCGTGCCCTATAGCGAAGCCTTTGCCGAGCAGTATGGCCGGGCCGCGGCTAAACTCCGGGAGGCGGCTCAGCTGGCAGAGGACCCCGGCTTTCAGCGCTATCTGACTCTCAGGGCGGAGGCGTTGCTCTCCGACAATTACCTGGCCAGTGACCTGGCCTGGATGGACATGAAGAATAACCTGATCGACATTGTCATCGGCCCCATCGAAACCTACGAGGATAAGCTGTTCGGTTACAAAGCGTCCAGTGAAGCCTTTGTACTGATAAAGGATCGGGAATGGAGCGCCCGGTTGGGACAATACGTCGCCATACTGCCGGAGTTGCAGCGGGGCCTGCCGGTGCCGCCCAAGTATAAAAGCGAGCGGCCCGGCTCAGATTCCGATTTAAACGCCTACGATGTCATCTACTATGCCGGTGATTGCAATGCCGGCGCGAAGGCTATCGCCATCAACCTGCCCAACGACGAGCAGGTCACACTGGAAAAAGGTACCCGCCGGTTGCAGCTAAAAAACACTATGAGGGCCAAATTTGAGCGGATATTGAAACCGATCAGTGCCGTGCTGATCGACCCGCAGCAGGGGGGCCACATCACTTTTGAAGCTTTCTTCGCCAACACCATGTTCCATGAGGTGGCCCACGGCCTGGGGATCAAGAATACCATCGATGGCAGCGGAACGGTGCGGGCCGCCCTGAAGGACCGGGCCTCGGCCTTAGAGGAAGGCAAGGCGGATGTACTGGGATTGTACATGATTGCCGAGCTCCATCGGCAGGGCGAACTGGGCGACAGCGATCTGATGGATAATTATGTTACTTTCCTGGCCTCTATTTTCCGGTCAATCCGGTTCGGCGCCGCCAGTGCCCACGGCATCGCCAACACCATTCGTTTCAATTTTTTCCGTGAGCAAGGCGCTTTCAGCCGGGACGACGCCACCGGTACCTATCGGATTTATAGTGACCAGGTGGGGGCAGCCGTGGAGGCCCTCTCGGAGCGGATTCTACGCTTTCAGGGCGACGGGGACTACCCGGGGGTGGTGGCCTTCGTTGAGCAGTATGGCCGGATCGGTCCGGTCCTCCAACAAGACCTGGATCGCCTGTCCACTGCCGGTATTCCCGTGGATATCGTCTTCCGGCAAGGGGTGGAAGTGCTGGGCCTGGTTCCATAGCCCCGCTGTGGCTGCAGACGTGATCTGCATCACTCCGTCCGGTTTTAGGGTTGCCTGAAGCCCGGCCAGCTATTAGTTTGCGGCGTAGACAGGTAGGGGATGCCAGCCTGCCGCCAATCTCGATTGACTGATTATTAGGGGTGATAATGTACTCGCTTAAACCAATTATTCGTCAGATTTCCGTTAGCACCGTCTTGGGTCTGATGGGCCTGGCACTGCTGGCGGGTCCGGCCCGGCTGGGAGCTCAGACCGAGACCATAATCGCCGATGGTATGGGGATGACCCGTGATGCTGCTCTGTCCGAGGCCAAGCGTAATGCCGTGGAGCAGGGGGTGGGCCTCGTATTGATCAGTGAGACCTCGGTCAAGAACTTCCAGGTAGAACGAGACAAGATTCTGAGCAAAGCCAACGGTTTTGTCAAGACCTACGAAGAAATTTCCTCCAGCCAGGGACCGGATGGCCTATGGACGATACGGATCAGCGCCGAGGTGACGGCCATCCTGGACGAATTGGTGAAGGACCAACTGGCGCTCGATCTTTTACTGTCCTGGGTGCGCCACCCCCGGTTCATGATAGTGATGAGCGAGGTGAATGGTGATGAAACAGGTTCTACGGTTGCTGAAACGGAAATCGGCCGGATTATGGGCGAAAAGGGCTTTGACATCATCAGCTCAGCCCAGACTGAGGCGCTCAGGAGCCGGAACGTGAACCTGGCGGAAATCCAGGGTGATCCGGTCCAGGCCGCCGGGATGGCCGCCGAGTTCGGGGCGGAGTATATCATCATGGGTAATGCCAGCGCCAAGGCGGTAACCCACCCCATGCTTGGTGCCCGGCTGTCGGGCCAGGCCAATATCAGCGCCAAGGTGGTGCGTGCCGACAATGCCCAGATTATGGCCCAGGAAACCTTTCATGGCAAGTCCACCCATATTGATGGACCGACTGCTGGTGTAGGCGCCCTGAAGAAGGCTGCCGGTAAGCTGGCCGATTATCTCCTGGCTGAAACGGTGCGCCGCTGGAGCCTGGAACAGTCCAACGCCCGGGTGATGACCCTGAAGATTTCCGGTCTCTCTTATCAGTCCCGGCGCCAGGTGCTCGACTTTCTTAACGGCGGAATCGAAGGGATCCGGTCGGTGGACCAACGCAGTTTCGCGGCCGGCGTAGTAACCCTGGCAGTGGAATTCACCGGCTCTAATGATGACCTGGGTAAGGTCCTGGATGGCCACGATATGGGCGGTTTCGTGCTCTATATCCAGGGAGAAAGCTCCAACAGCTTCGACTTGGTGGCCCAGTCAAAATAGCGCTGCCGGTCGTGGTCCGGTATGGTACTCCCCGGCGGTGGCGGCCAATTGGCTTGTAGTTGGGATGGTCCCTACGTACTTTCGATGTTCACCGACTGTTTGATATACGGTTCCTGGAATTGTTCAAGAAGGAGTGTTAGTCATGTATCTCAGAATAATCCTACCCCTTTCGCTGGTATCTTTCCTGGCTTTGACCGGGTGTGCGCCCAAAGCTACTTCGCAGTCAGACATGGATACACCGGAAAACCAATACCGCCTGGGTGTCAGAAATCTCGATAGTGGCGACTACCAAACCGCCGCCCGGGCTTTCCAGCGCGCCGTGGATTTGGACAGAAAATTCGCCCTGGGTTGGAGCGGCTTGGGCCTCACACAAGCCCACTTGGGGAATTTCGAGGAAGGTGAGCGTTCGGTGGACAAGGGGATCAGCCTGGCCGGTAAGGATCCGATGGCTCACATATACCGGGCCCGTTTCTGGATTGTCAATCGGAAAGCCAAGGGTTGGTTCGACCGGGCCGAGAAAGCCCTGGAGCGAGCCTTGAAGCTGGATGCGGGCAATGAAGCCGCCGAGTTCTACCTGGGCGAGGCCCACTTCTTCGCTATGAATTTCGGCCAGGCGGGAAAGCAATTCGGCAAAGTGGTGGCACTCGATGGAGACTATTCCGGAAGGGCCGATAAACGCTGGGCGCTGGCCCAGGAGGTGGTCCGGGCGAACCCGGGCACGGATGCCGGTCGCAAGATCGCCCTGAAGTCGGAAATTTCCAAGGCCGACCTGGCGGTACTATTTGCTGAAGAGCTTAAGGCAACTGAAATTATTAAAAAATTTACATCCTCTACCGGACAGGCGGCCTATCAACCTCCTGGAACCCCGGATCCAGGGAAGAGGATGACAATTCCCCCGGATGTCGCAGGTACTTGGGCTGAATCCTGGGTTACCGAAATTCTGGATCTCGGTTTATTGGAGGTGGATCCCAGTGGCAAATTTTTACCGGATAAGCCAATTACCCGCTCAGAGTTCGCCACGGCTGTGGTTCGTTTGCTTTCAGCGGTGACCAGAGATGCCACCCTTGACACTAAATACATGGGAGAGAGCCCTTCACGGTTCTCCGACGTGCCCGGCAGCCATTTTGCCTATAGCGCCATGGCTATCTGTGTTGAAAGAGGATTTATGATGGTTGAAGGTGGCATAATGTCTACTCGCTTTAATCCGACTGGTGAAGTAAGCGGTGCCAAGGCATTGTTGACTATTCGAGAGTTCCGGAATTCTCTGAAAATGCCATTTTAACCACCAGTAAAATGCTCAACCATTTCGCGGGCTGTCATTGGTCCTTGGAAAATATTGATAAATGGAGGCGAAATATGCGGTGTTCTAAGCTGATAGCGACAATTATGGTGCTGATGATCGGTGCCTCGATTGCCCGGGCTCAGTGGGGTTCAACGCCCGGGGCGATTACCGAGGAGACGGATAGCACTCAGGTGGATTACACGGCCCGTATGATCCGAGCCACCGGCATCGGTGCTATACCATTAAACCCGCCCAATTTGGGCGCCGCCCGGGGCATGGCCATCCGGGCCGCCAGAATGGTCGCCGTGCGCAACCTGGTGGAGGCGGTCAAGGATGTGCGCATCACCTCCGAGACTACGGTGAAGAATAATATGGTCGAGAGTGATGTGATCACCAGCAAGGTAGGAGCCATGGTCCGGGGCGCCCTGCAGGTAGGTGATGAGAAATATTTGAGTGATACGTCTGTGGAAGTCACTATGGAGGTGCCGTTGAGCGGCATCATGGACCTGGTGATGCCCACTGCAGAGAGCACCCTACCTCTGACATTGGGACAATCCACTACGCTGGCCGAGGGAACCACCCCATCGGCGGTACCGGCCATACCGGGACAGCCTATCACGGGCCTGATCATCGACGCCCGGGGATTGGGCATAAAGCCCTCCATGTCCCCACAGGTGGTGACTGACAACGGTACCGTACTCTATGGCCCCGGCAACTACCCCCGCGATTGGGCCGTGGCCCATGGTGTGGTGGGCTATCATAAGGATCCGGCCGCCGCCGCCGCGGATGCCCGGGTAGTCGGTAATCCGGTGACCATCAAAGGCCAGAGCACATCCGGCGGTTTGGGTACCGATGTGGTGATCGCCCTGGCCGACGCACAGCGAGTGGCCGGCTTGGACGGGTTCGGAGAGGCCATTGCCGCCTGCCGGGTAATGTTCATCCTAGACTGAGGGTTGTCAGAAACTTGGCCCCCGACCGGGGTGTTGCTGCAAGGAGTTTGCCATGACGTTCCACCAGCGTGGTTTTTTCGTCCGTTCCGCCATCCCGCGGTTGGTCGGCATAGCGGGCCTGGCCGTTTGGTTGGTCGGGCTGGGCTTAACCGGGCTGTCAGCGCAGGACAAACAGCTGTTCGGCCGGATGACTTTCCCTCTGGGCGATGTTCAGGTTCAGGTGGCCAAGACTCCCGACTGGGCCAAGGCTGCCATGAACCACGAGCTGTTCGTGGGTGATAAAGTCAAAACGACCGAGAAATCGCGTTGCGAGATTTCCTTAAACGGCGGCGGCAAGTTCCGGATCGGGGAAAAATCGGAGGTGCTGCTCACCGAAGCGAAGGTTACCACGCTCAAAAAGGACTTCGGCGCCACCGTCACTCGCGGGCAGGTGTGGGTCGCTGCTAAGGCGGCCTTCGGTGAGAGCAAAAACGTAGCAGTGCGAACCCCCACGGCAGTGGCGGCCATTCGTGGCACCAAGTACCGGGCAGTGGCGGGCGACGAAGAGAGCTCCGTCCTGGTTTACGAAGGCAAAGTGGACGTCAATTGGGCCCAGGCGGTGGATCAGTCCCAGGACGATCAGCAGGACGACAGCGGGGGACCGATGCGCCTCATCCAGCCCCAGGAGGTGGCGCCCCCCGAAGAGGTGCCCGGGCCCTACGAGGTTTCATTGGAGGACTGGATCAGCATCGTGGAGGGCATGCAGATAAACGTGCGGGCCGACGGCAAATATCACATGTTCGAGTTCGACCAGGCTGCGGATACCGGTCTGGACTTCGTCCGCTGGAACAAGGACCTGGATACGGAGCAAGGGGAATAGTCCCTGCGCGAAGGAACCGGACGGTAGTGTTTCAACTGCGGGCTGTGTTGAGCAAAGCGCTCATCGGCGCCGGGCTGGGGTTGGTCTCAGCCTTTTTTCTTTGGTTTCTAACCTCCGCCGACTGGCTGTTCCTGAAAGAGGTGGTGGACGGTTACGAGTACCGCTCGTACGATGCCCGCTTCAAGGCTAAAACGGCCGACTTCTGGGAAGAGTCCATAGACACTGTGCTGATAGTGGATATCGACCAGCAGAGTATCAACGAGCTGGGCAATTACTTCCGTTGGTTCCACGATCAGCATGGTACACTAATCGATTATATCAATTCAGGTAATCCCCGGGCGATTCTGTTCGATGTCCTCTTTGATCCGGAGCCCGACCTTAATCACGATACCGCCTTTGTGGCGGCCACCTACCGGTCCGGCCGCGTTTATCACGCCATCTCGCTCTCCCAGGCCGATACACTCAATTTCCAATATCCCATGGAAGCCCCCCCCGAAGGCGTACATTTGCATGTGCTGGCGCGGGGCGAAGGGTTTTCAGAGGCGGCGGTGCGTTTTTTTGGTGACCCGGCCGCCGCGGACTACTTGCGCGATATCAACGCCGATCTGCTCCCAGCCGACGGCCTGCCGCGAGCCGGGCAGGTGATTCGCATTCCCACTGTGCTGGATGCCCCCGGCATGATCTTGCCGGTTGCGCCGGAAACAGCCGCCCGCTTCCCTTCCGGTGAACGCTTTGACCTCACTTTCATCGACTTGCTAAACGCAGCGGTTGGTATCGGCAGCGCCAATTTCCCGCAGGACTCGGACGGTATCATCCGCCGGGCGCCCACCGCCGTCTATTTTTCCAGCGCCGGACAGGTGTACCCCAGCCTGACTATGGCAGCCGCCATGGATTTGCTGGATGTACCGCTGGACGGATTGGAATACGATTTCGATGATCGGCGTCTCCGGTTGCGAAATCGAGCCGGTGAAGTAGTACGAGTTATGCCCATCGATGAGCAGGGCCGCATCTGGGTGAATTACTATGGCAAACATCGCACCTTCCGCTATATCCCTTATGCCTGGGTCTCTCCGGAGATGCTGCCGTCTGAGTATTTCCAGGACAAGATCGTGCTGGTAGGGTCCACCCTGGCGGGCCTGATGGACCTGCGTTCCACCCCGGTACAGGAGACCTTCCCGGGGGTGGAAATCCATGCCAACGTGATGCTGAGCCTGCTGAAGGATGAGTTCGTGTGGCCGGTGGCCAAGTCAACGATGGTGATACTTGTGATGCTGCTGGGCGGGATTTTAGGCGCTATCCTGGTTCAGGTCCGGACCATCTGGTCCCTGCTGGTCACCCTGGCAGCAGCCGGACTATGGATCCTGCTGGCCTACATCCGGTTTCTGGATGGTTTGGTGGTGTTGGAGATAGTCCGGCCCCTGATCAGTGTCGGCGGGACCTTCCTCAGCGTCAACCTCTACCAGTTCTTGATCCTGGATAAGGACAAACGCTTCCTGAAGAAGAGCTTCAGCACTTACATGTCACCCGAATTGATCGACCAGCTGGTGACTTCCGGGATCGAGCCGGAGCTGGGTGGCGAGTCCAACGTGCTTACGGCCTACTTCACCGATATCCAGTCGTTTTCCTCATTCTCGGAGATTCTCACCGCCACCCAGCTTGTGGATCTGCTCAATGAGTACCTCACCGTCATGACCGATGTGCTGCTCGAGCAAGGCGGCACCCTCGACAAGTATGAAGGTGATGCCATCGTGGCCTTTTTTGGCGCCCCCTTGCTCATGGAAGATCATGCCGTCCGGGCTGTTCGTACCGCCCTGGTAATGCAGCAGAAACTGGCCGCTCTACGCGAAAAATGGTCGAGCGAAGGGGATAAATGGCCGACCATGGTACATGGTATGCGCATGCGTATCGGAATCAACACCGGTGAGTTTGTCACCGGCAACATGGGCTCTACAACCAGAATGAACTACACCATGATGGGCGACATTGTCAACACCGCCGCCCGGCTGGAAGCCTCCGCCAAGCAGTATGGCATCTACATCCAGTGCACCACCCAGACCCTCCACCACGCCGGCCCTGATGCCTTCGAATGGCGGGACATCGACAAGGTCAAGGTAATGGGCAAATCCGAGGCGGTGGAGACGGTGGAGATCATGGCCCGGAAGGGTGGTTTGACACCCGAGCTGAGCCGGATGCGCCAGATCTTCCAGAATGGCATTGAAGCCTACCGCCAACAGAAATGGGACCAGGCTCGTCAACTCTTCGAGGAGTCGGAGCCACTGGAGGAAGTCTTTACCAAACGGCCCGGCAATCCCAGCCGCGTCTATATCGAGCGTTGTAACCATTTTAAAGCTAACCCTCCCGGATCCGACTGGGACGGCAGCTGGTCCCTGACCTCTAAATAGCCTCCCCGGTACCAGTACTGGTCTGCCAATCAACTGGTTGACCGCCACCGGTCGACCTCCCGCTGGAAAATAGCTTTCCAGTCTGCCGCTAGCCCCTTAATATCGGTTGACCGTTCACGGTCCGACTTCTTGAGCCCAAGTCGTATTACCGAGGTAGAGAATCCGAATGAGACCAGGGTTGGCGCTGGCCCGAATAGCGGCCTTTTTGGTAGTGGTGTCGGTAGTTACCGCCGGTCGGCTACCCACGTTTCCCTCAAACACCACCCAATTAAGGGCACTGGCCGCCCGGCTCCATCAACAGCATGCTCAGCGACAGTTGGAGCTTCGGTCCCGGTTTTCGGCGGCGGAACTGGACCTGCTGCTGCTCTCAACCGGCAGGGTGGCCCAATTGCAGCGTCTGGCGGGCCGGCGGCCGGTTTATTACATCACCGATAACCTTAATGCTGCCCGCACAGTCGGTACCGACCGGCTATGGCCCGCTGGTGACCTGGGATTGGCCCTCACCGGCGAAAGTGTGACCGTGGCACTCTGGGATGGCGGCGGTGTGCTGACTTCCCACCAAGAGTTTGGCGGCCGGGCAACCCGAAGTGACACCTCCCTACCGGTGATATATCACGCCACCCATGTAGCCGGGACCATTGCTGCCGCCGGGATCGATAACGCTGCCCATGGTATGGCCGGTAATGTCCAGGTGATTTCCTACGACTGGGATGATGATGCCGCTGAAATGGCGGCTGCCGCGGCGGAAGGGCTGGTGCTTTCCAACCATTCCTACAGCATCGCCGCCGGGTGGGAGTGGGACTGGCTCGGGGACGGCCAATGGGCCTGGCTCGGCGATCCCTCCATCGATGGGAATGAAGACTGGATATTTGGCTTCTACCTGCCCGAGTCGGCCGATTGGGACCGGATCGCAGTCGCGGCGCCTGATTATCTGATAGTCACTTCCGCCGGTAATGACCGTGACGATGCTGGTCCCGGACCTGGCGCGGTCGAGCACTGGGTGTGGAACGGTGGGGGATGGGTGTTGGCCCAGGAGGAGCGCGATCCCGACGGCGACTACGATAGCCTGCCCGGCGGCGCCGGTAGCGCCAAGAACGTGCTGGTGGTGGGCGCGGTGGAAGACCTGCCGGATGGCTACCAGGATTCCGCTGGTGTACTGATGACCGCCTATAGTTCCTGGGGTCCTACTGATGACGGGCGCATAAAACCGGACCTGGTGGCCAATGGCGCCAGCCTATATTCTTCCCTGGCAACTAGCGATGACGCTTACGGCACCCTCAGTGGCACCTCCATGGCCGCTCCGGTGGTCACCGGCTCCTTGGCCCTGCTCCAGGAGCACTACCGCGCAACCCACGGCGGCGCCCAGCCCCGCTCAGCCACCCTGCGGGCTCTGGTAGTGCACACCGCCCATGAGGCCGGTGATGCTCCCGGGCCGGACTACCGCTTCGGGTGGGGCCTGCTGAACAGTGCTGCGGCAGCGGAAGTCATCTCCCTGGACAGGCCGGACAACAGCCGGCTACAGGAACTGATATTGGTTGATGGTAGGGAGGTCACCCTCACGGCCTCCAGCGATGGATGGACGCCGTTGCGGGTTACTTTGGCCTGGACTGATCCGCCCGGAACGGCGCCTATGGTGGCGGTCGACCCGCTTGATCTTATGTTGGTGAATGATCTCGATGTCACCCTGACCAGCATGGTTACCGGGCAGGTGGAGCACCCCTGGGTGTTGGATGGCGCCGATCCTACGCGGGCCGCAGACACCGGGATCAACGACCGGGATAATATCGAGCAGGTGCTGGTAGAGGCGCCCACTGCCGGGGATTACCTGGTCACCGTTAATCACCAGGCCGTGTTGGTGGGCGGTTCGCAACAATTTTCCCTGGTAATTACCGGCGCAACCTTCAAGTCTCGGCCGCGTGTGCTGGTGTGGGACGGCGATTCCACCGCCGCCGACTATAGCGGACGGTATATTCGCGATCTCCTCCAGGCCGGCGATTCCATCGAGGTCGATTACCGTACTACCCTGCCCGCCGAACTGTCCGGGTATGACGCGGCCTTTCTTTCATTTGGCAATTATGGCGCCGGTGGTCAGAACACGCCTTTCACCGGTGAGCTGGCCGCAATAGTTTGGGCCTACCTGGCAGGCGGCGGTCGCCTGTACCTGGAGGGTGGCGATGCCCTGGCCCAGGTCGGATTGGGTGTGGAAAGCAGGGATTCTCTGTGGAATATGCTGGGTATCGATTCGGTGGCCGACGGCGGGAACAGCAACTTAATCGACAGTCTGCGCGGTCAAGCTGGTGCGCTCACGGAAGGGTTGCTGTTCACTTCCTCTACCCAGGCCGGGACCAAATATATCGACCTGTATTTTCCCGGTACGGGCCTGGCGGCTTTCGAGGAAAGTGACTACGGTGTGGTGGCGGTGCAACAGGCCAATGAAAATATAAACGGCAGCCGCAGCTTCGTGTTCTCCTACGTCCTGGCCGCCCTGGTTGATGAGACCTCACCCTCGACCAGGGAAGAGCTGCTGCGCCGGATATACAATTTCCTCCTGGAGCAAACCCCCACCCCCATGATCACCGCTGTCTCGCCTGAGGCTATCTGGCGCGGCCGACGCACACTGGTAAATCTGTATGGCGAAAACCTGGCGGAGGTGACGGCCGTCAGCGCGGACCAGCCGGCGGTGGTGGAGAATCCGCCTGCGGTGAGCGCGGACCATTTGTCCATTAACTTGACCATAAGCGAGGAGGTCACCGCTGATTCGGTCACCATCACCGCCCAGGCCCCCGCCGGCTTAGCGGCCATAACCGTGCGCCTGGACTATGCCCCCCAGGCCGTGGATGATACCGCCGCCACGCCCGAGGATAGCACTCTGGTTCTGGCAGTGCTGTCGAACGACCGGCATCCCCCGGGTGATCCGCTGCGAATCAGCGCCGTCACGCTACCGGCGCAGGGATCAGTAACCTGGCAGCCCGGTGATACGACAATCAGTTACTCCCCGGAAACCGATTACTTCGGGCCTGATAGCTTTACCTATACAGCAATGGATACCGCCGGGGAAACCACCCAGGCTTCAGTTTGGCTGACGATCCAGCCGGTGAACGATCCACCGCTGCTTACCTCACCGGCGGCGGCCCCGGCCACTCAGGATCAGTGGTTCGTATACCGGGCTACGGCTACCGATGCCGATAACGATTCATTGGCGCTCTACTTCCACAGCCTGCTCTCCTGGCTGACCGAAACCGGCGGTGATTCTGTGATGGGCACACCGGGTCCGGAGGATTCGGGTGGAGTTTTCCGTGTCTCGGCCTGGGACGGCCAACTTTATGATTCCCTGGAGGTCACCGTTACCGTTACCGCGGTCAACCAACCGCCAACCGCCCTGGATGACGCGGTCACTACCCTGGAGGACTCAGCCGTGGTGGTTCCGGTCCTGGTAAATGACAGCGACCCCGACAGCGATTCCCTGCGCGTGATCCTGCTGGGGCCGGGGCGGCAGGGTGGAGTGGTGGCGGCGGCCGGTGACACAGCTTTGCGCTATACGCCCCCGGCCGACTTTTTTGGGCTTGACACCGTGGCCTATGCCGTTCAGGACATTTATGGGGCCACCGATACGGCCCTGGTGCTCATTACCATCCAGCCGGTGAACGACCCACCGGGGCCATTCACGCTCCTGGCGCCTGTCAGTGGGTTCAAAATCAAGTTTGATAGTGATAATATAGACGACTCGTTGCAATTCACCTGGGGGTCTGCCCCGGATGTAGAGGGGGATAGCGTCCGGTATTCCCTATGGGTGACACCCGCCCTGGCCGGGGTACTGGCGGTGGAACCGGGCAGTGATACCAGTTTTATTTGGCAATACCGCGACCTGGCGGCAGCCGCACTGCTAACGGGGGAACGGAGTGTGTCGGGCAGTTGGACCATCAGGGCCTCCGACGGCGATCTGTCCGTCGACGCCCGGGAGGGGCCGTTCGTACTGATACTGGACGCAGCCACCCTGGCATTACAACTGCCAGCTGCTCTCCCGCAGGATTTTGCCCTGGAACAGAATTACCCCAATCCGTTCAACCCGGCCACTACCATTCCTTTGGCCTTGCCTGAAGCAGCTGCCGTCAGTCTGGCAGTATACGACCTGCGGGGCCGGGAAATCCGGCGGTTGGTCCGGGATCGGCTGCCGGCCGGGTATCACCGGATCGTCTGGGACGGCTGTGACGACACCGGACGGCTCCTCCCCAGCGGTATTTATCTGGTGGTCATGAAGGCCCCCGGCATCGTCCGGCAGATGAAAGCGTTGCTGCTTCGATAAGGCCCCCGTCCGGTTCCGCAACCTGGGCGACTGAGGGCGCCGATCCAGGTAGAAATGGCTAGCTGCTGAGCCGAAATTGAGATTTTTACTCTATAATCCAGTCCTGGCCATGAACCTGCGAAAAAATCGGCATAGGCGGCAATTTTGTGCTAAGTTCCCCGCAAATTACAAACGGGTCTGCACCATTTACCGGAAGAGCCCCTGTTCCCGACGCTATATCCACCTGTCGAAATGTCGTTTTGGCAGTATTGGCACAGTAATTGCCCCTAATTATGCGACGGCCCACAGGCTATCAATGCAATGTTAAATCGACTTGAAATATCACCCAATCACCCCTCGCCTGAGGTCCACTCGGTCCCCGGACCGGAGGACGTCAGTGCACTGACCAGGGCCGCGCTTACCGTGGCCGCGACACCGAGGCAGGCCGGCTACAGCATGTCGGCCGGCTCCACAGCGGTGCCATCCGTTTCTCTCAACTAAAATTCCCCCAAAGGTAATAATGAAGTACTTACAGGCATTCCTAATCTTGATTTGTATACCTATCCTGGTAGGCAGCAGTACACAGATAAATACCCCTGCCGGTATCCATTATCCGGACAAGCGCCGGCTGGTCCGGCTGGTGTTGGAAGGGATGGATCTCTGGACCGCCGGCTCCGAGGAGCTGGTCTTTCGCACCGGGGCGGTGGAGAGCATGTACCGTTTCCGCTACTCCCTGCATAACGGTCCGGAGCTGGGCTATTGGCAGATCCACCCGGAAACCGCCAAGGACATCCTGTTCCGTTACCTGCAACGTCCCAGCAAAGCCGAATTGAAGCAGAGCCTGGAGGCGGTATTAGGATACACGATCGATTACCTACATGAAAACCCTGACCGCCTGGAATCGCAGTTGCGCGATAACGATATTTTGGGCATTGCCTTGTGCCGCATCTGGTATGGTATGGCTCCCTACTACATTCCCCGGGCCGGCAACCTATGGGGCCAGGCGCTCATTTGGAAACGCTGGTTCAATACCCACAAAGGCAACGGCTCCACCCGCATGTTTGTCCGCAAAGTGCACCGTTTCCGGGCCTGATACTCTCCTCCTTTAGACGCATTATCTTAATACCATCCCTGACCAGTAGATCTTAGTACCACCGGGACCCAGCCGGCCCTGGAACGGATTACATCCATACAAGGCCTACTGGTTCGGCTGGCATAATTTTTACCGCAAACTGAAACTATCCGGCCCTGAACGACGGGTGTCACCCTTATCATCAGCCAGCTTAAATTTACGGCTCGCATGGCGGTTTACAAGTTGAGGGAGACACACCATGAAATTTGCCCATTCCATTTATAGTATCCTGGGTCTGTTGACGGCGATGGCGGTAATTCCACCGCGGGCCGCTGCCCAGGATTTTTTCCCCTACCCGGTGAAGAAGACCACCCTGGATAATGGGTTGGATATTTTGATTGTGGAAATGCCCGAATTCAAGGATGTGCTCAGTTTCAATATGCTCGTCCTGGTGGGGGCCCGTAACGAGGTGGAAGCGGGGAAGACCGGTTTCGCTCACCTGTTCGAACATATCATGTTTCGCCATAAGTTTCAAGGTGAGCCGAACGGCTACGACCAGGCCATCGACCGGCTGGGTGCTCACAATAACGCCTGGACTTGGTTCGATGTTACCTTTTACCACCCGCTGACATTCACCACCAACTTGGAAGCCGTCACCCGCCGCTCCGGGGAGGTGATTCCCGGCCTGCTGGAGCTCGAGGCTGCCCGCTTCACGGCCCTTAACTTCGATGAAGAAATTTTTAAAACGGAGACCGGCGCCGTATTGGGGGAGTATCGCAAAAGCGCCACCAGTCCCAGCCTGGCAATGAGCGAAAAACAGCTGGCGCTGGCGTATCCTGATCATTCCTATGGACACACTACGATGGGGTTCTACGAAGATGTGATCGATATGCCCAACCACTATGAGCACGCCCGCTGGTTCCATAGCACCTATTATCGACCTAATAACTGTGTCCTGGTGGTAGCGGGAGATGTTTCGCAGGAGAGCTTGCTGCCCGGTCTAGAGGCCGCCTTCGGTGGTTGGGAGCCGGGAGATATCCCCGCGGTGCCGGGCCTCGATCCGAACCTCAACGGTGAGAAACGCGGCGAAGTGCCTTGGGAGGCCCCGGTGCCGCCCCGAGTCAGCGTATCCTACCTGTCGCCCCGCTTCGTGGCGGGCAGTAAAGCCACGGCTGTAGGCCAAGTGCTGGGGGAACTGCTCACTTCCGAATCGGCGCCCCTGTATCGGCTGCTGCGGTCTGAGAAAAAAACGGCCAGCTCGCTATACTTGAGCGCCACTGAGGGCTTTGCGCCCCGGTTGGTGGAGCTCGATGCCCAGCTGTTCAGTGATCAGTATGCTGGAAAGGGGACGGCGCTCGTCGAGGAGCTGATCGATGATGTTATCGCGGGCTGTGAGGACTTGAAGCACTTCTCGGAGCTGGAGGGCGCCGGGCAGCTGCTGGAGATGGTCAAGAGTAAATACAAATATGACCTGCTGGCCCAGCTGAACAGTCCCGCCAATGTGGCCCTCAACCTGGCGTACTATTATCGGTTCGAACGTGATCCCCAGGTACTGGACCGGTTGGTCCGATCGGTTCAGGAACTCACCCCCGGCGATATCGATGCCTTCGCCCGGGACTATTTCGTGGCGGACAATCGAGTGGTGGTCACCCTGGCCCCGGTTCAGGAATAAGTGTCGGTTATGGCTGGGCCTAAGATGAATTTCCCCGACTGGTAAAGACAAGGAATCAGTTCCATGAGAATATATTTACTGCTGCTACTAATGGCTGGTATCACCTCGGTGGGCGCGAAGAAGATCAAACTATTGGCGCTGGATTCCCCCTCGGGAATGGTGCAGGTGCGAGTGATGGTACGGGCTGGTTCGGCCTACGATCCTCCCGGCCGTGAGGGGCTGGCGGCCCTCACCGCGGAAATGCTGATCGAGGGTGGCTTCGGGCCGGCGGGTGATCCGGTTACCAAGGAGAGGCTGGCGGAGATCACCCGGCCCTGGGGTAGCGCTGCCCGGCCGAATGTCAGGGTGGAGAAAGAGACTTCCACCTTTAGGTTCACGGTCCCGCTGGAGGCGTTCGAAGAATATGCCGGCCGGATAATGAAACCCATGTTTAGCCAGCCGCTGTTTGCCTCCGAAGAGCTCGACCGCTTGCGCAAAGAGACCCAGGTATATATCGAATCGACGCTGCGGCTTGAGAACACCGAGCTGCTGGGGCTGTATGCCCTCGACAACTACATTCATGAAGGAACGCCCTACGGTCATTTGCCGCAAGGGACTGTCCAGGGGGTAGGCCAGGTCGCGGTGGGCGATCTGCAGCGCTTCTACAGGTCTTACTATACACCCAAAAACATCACGGTGGGTGTCTCCACCGCCGCCCCGCGGATTCACGCCCTGATCCAGGATGCCCTCAGTGGGGTGGGCCGGGGGATCAAGGCCAAAAAGCTGAAGAAGCCGAAAGCCTCCGCCGCCCCTGCTGTAACCGGCCGCCGCCTGCTGATAGTCAGCCAGCCCACCACCATCGCCACCGGTATCCACCTGGGGTTCCCCATCCGGGTGGGTCGCCAAGACCCGGATTACTGGCCCCTGTATGTGGCCAATGTGGCTTTCGGTACCCACCGGGACGGTTTCGGCCGCCTGTATTCCGACATCCGCCAGGCCCGGGGGTACAATTACGGCGACTACTCCTATATCGAGTGGTTCCAGAGCCGGCCCTTTGCCCTCTTTCCGCCTCCCAATGTGCCCCGGCGGGAACAATACTTCAGCATCTGGATCCGGCCGGTGGCCCACGAGTATGCCCACCATATCACCAAAGCCGCCACCTGGGAGCTGGAGAACCTGATTGCCGACGGACTCACCGCCGCACAGGTCGAGCTGGCCAAGAACAAGGCCAAGGTACTCTATCTGAACCTGGCCGAAACCGCCGGTCGCCTGCTGAGCTATCGGATGGACGACGACTTTTACGGGCTCGACCAAGGCTATCTGGATAGTTACTTGCAGGCTATCGACCGGGTGTCTGTCGAGCAGGCCAACGGTGCTATTAAGCGTCATTTGCAATCGGCAACCCTAAAGTACGTGATCGTTACCGATGAGGAGTGGGCGCCGCGTCTGGCCGAGGACATCACCGCCGGCAGTAACGCCAAAGGTAAAGGTCCGGCCGAGTATAATCTACCGGGTCACGATGAGGGTGGTGTGATGGTGTATGACATTCTGCCGGAAATGGAGGAGATCATTCGCCGGGACCAGGAGTGGGAAAATCATCCCCTGAACATTCCCGCCGGCAATATCCGGGTGATCAGCTCGGAGCAGCTATTCGAAAATGCCCGGCTGATTGGGCCCTAGAACAGGGGTGTTCCTTAACGTCACTGGTTGAAACCTCACCCCCGTCCTGAAACCCCGCTGGAAGCGGGGCGGCCGTCCCCTCTCCGCATGCGGAGAGGGGCTTTACGGAGTAAAGGGGAGAGGTTAAAACGGAACGCAGCCCCACGATTAGCCATTAGTAGAAGGTCTAATATTTCGGGGGAACTCCCGGCTCGTTTCCCCTTTCCGCCTGCTGGCGAACAACCGTACATTCCGGGGTGTCCACAAACGATTCGTATCGGCTCGAACGCATAGCCTTAAGAGATTTCACGCTCCTCATCGGGAGTTGATAAGGTGATTCATCCCAAGCTACTGCCTATCGCCTTTTCTCTAGCAATCTTGACCTCCCTAATCGGTGCTCAGACCAACGTGGCCATCATCCCCCTGGACGCCAAAGGTGTGTCCGATATTGAGGCCAGCGTGCTCACCGACCGCTTGGCCTTCGAACTGTTCAAGACCGGACTGTTCACGGTCCTGGAGCGGGGCAAGATGGAAGAGATACTGGCTGAGCAGGACTTCCAGCTCACCGGTTGTGTAACGGAGGAGTGCCTGGTGGAAGTGGGGCAACTGCTGGGCGTGGAGCAGATGCTGGCCGGCAGCGTCAGCAAGATCGGGAACACCTATTCGGTGCTCCTGCGACTGATCGACGCAGAAAGCGGGGCCATCGTGAAGGTGGCCGGCTACGAACACCAGGGGACCATAGACCAGTTATTATGCCAGGGCATGGGCGTTGTGGCCCTCAGCATCGCCGGAGATCCGGTGGAGCGAGCCTCCCCCGTAATTCCCTTGGCGAACAAGGGTGTGGCGTCCTCTGCCCAAGGGCATATTTATGTATTTCCTAGGTTGGGAGTAGGTTTTTCGGACATGGGTCCAGGTTTGTCCGCGGGCGGCCAAATCGGTTACGGCAATGAATCCTGGGGGAAAGTGTTTATCGATTTCTTAGGTATAACACCTGAGAGCTTTAGCACATTAGTGCTATACGAACCTGGTTTCAGGCCACTGTATTGGCAAGTAGGTTTGGGATATAATGAAACTGGCAGCATAGGAAATGGCTTAGTGATTCGCGTCGGTCTGGGCTATAATTATGCCTTGGGCAATTATCTCTTGCTCAGACCGGCGCTGGAGCTCGACCTGGGATTCGAGCAGCGCACGAGCAACGCTGCCATCCACCTCAATTTTGGCTTCAAAACGCCGAATCTGTGGTGAGCACCCACCTCTCCCGCCCTGGCCGGGCAGGCCGCAGGCGGGGAAGTGAGCGGGGCGGGTTCGCTTCCGGTGACTTTTCAATCGGGTGTGCCTAAGAAAACCCTTTCTTCTCGCTGGCGCGAGTTCCTTCCCTTATAAGGGAAGGAGTAGCGGTTAATTGGTGATTGGGTGTTAATATCAGGATAATGCCACAACTGGTGACGTAGACCGTTAGCACAGCTCAATCCCGTATTCCCTCCCTTCAAAAGGGAGGGGCCTCGCGAAGCGAGAGGGGAGGGTTTCTTAAGAGGCTTCACTCACTAGCGGATGTGAGTTACGAGTTGCTAACTACAACTACCTGATCATTTGAACATAAACTCATTTCCATGCCCGAAACTACCACACCCACAAACCTGATTCAACTGGCCCGTGAAAACGGCGTGATCGGCGCCGGCGGCGCTGGTTTCCCAACCTACCGTAAGCTGGAAAGTTCCGTCGATACGGTCATCGCCAACGGCGCCGAGTGCGAGCCGCTGCTGTATAAGGACCAGCGCCTGATGGAGCACTATGCCGCCGAGGTAGTGGCCGGGTTGCAGGCCCTGCAAAAGGCCACCGCTGCTAAACGGGCGGTGATCGGCCTAAAGGCCAAGAACCGGGCGGCGTTGGTGGCTCTCAAAAAGGTTCTCCCCGACACCTCTATCGAAATAGCCCAGCTAGACGATGTCTATCCTTCAGGGGACGAAGTGGACCTGGTCTACCAGGTCACCGGCCGGCAGATCCCCACCGGCGGCTTGCCGCTGGAAGTGGGGGTGGTGGTCAACAACGTGGAGACGCTGGTGAATCTCCATCGCGCTGGCCGGGGTGAGCCGGTGACAAGCAAGCTACTCAGTGTGGTGGGGGCCGTGGCTCAGCCGCGTACATTCTGGGCTCCTGTCGGTGCTTCCTATCGCCAGGTGCTGAAGTTTTGCGGTGGGGCCACCATACCCGAGATCGCCGTAGTTGATGGCGGGCCGATGATGGGCCGGGTGGGCCTTGACCTGGAGACTCCCATCACCAAGACCTGCGGCGGGCTGATTATCTTACCGGCCGATCATCACCTGGTAGGGCGCAAAAGTGAGCCCGAGGCGCACTATAAACGGGTGGGCAAGTCCGCCTGTGACCAGTGTTTGCTGTGCACCGAGCTGTGCCCCCGCTACCTGCTCGGTTACCCGGTGCAGCCCCACCTGGTGATGCGGGCCCTGGAGTTCTCAGGCCCCCAATCGCGGGAGCTGGGACGTTGGGCCCAGGTGTGCAGCGAGTGTAACGTCTGTTCCCTGTATGCCTGCCCCGAAGGGCTCAACCCCCGGGACATATGCCGCTCGGCCAAGGGAGAATTATCTCGAAATAACAGTAGCTGGAGCCTTATGGAACTATCCGAATTAACTCAGCCCATGCACCCCATGCGGCCCTACCGGCAGGTGCCCACCGCTATGCTTAAAAGGCGTCTGGGACTGGAGGAATGGGACCGGGCCGCGCCCCTGGTCCGCGATAAAATGGCGGTGGACCGGGTAGCACTGCCGTTGGACCAGCACCTGGGGGCCCCGGCCACTGCGGTAGTGCAGGTGGGTAATGAGGTGGCTGTTGGCGATGTGATAGCCACGGTGGACGAGGAGCAACTGGGTGCCTGGCTCCATGCCAGTATCGACGGTAGGGTTACCGGGATAGACGGGACAATAACCATTGAGGTGGCCGCATGAGTGTCATCTCCATTGGTATGGTGGAACTCACCTCCATCGCCAAGGGGTTCCAGGCCGCCGACGCCATGCTCAAAGCCGCCCGGGTGGAGCTGCTGATGAACCGCTCGATCTGTCCCGGTAAGTTCATGGTGGCAGTATCCGGCGAGGTGGCGGCGGTGGAGGCGGCAGTGCAGGCCGGTACTGCCGTGGCTGGCCCCACGGTGGTGGACCAATTCGTCATCCCCCATATCGATGGGCGGATACTCCCGGCTATCTCCGGCGCCAACACCCCCGAGAATCGCGGCGCCTTGGGGATCATTGAGACCTTCTCAGTGGCCTCCTGCATCGAAGCCGCCGACGCTGCCTTAAAAGCCGCCGATGTAGACTTGATCCAGCTGCACCTGGCTATGGCTATCGGTGGCAAGGCCTACGTGACTCTCACCGGTGCGGTGGCGGCGGTGGAAACGGCCACTCTGGCCGGGGTGGACCATATCAAGGCCAAGGGGTTATTGGTGCAGCGGGTGGTTATACCCCAGCCCAGGGAAGAGATCCTGCTGGATCGGATCTGAGCCGGTCCGGGGATAAATTGTCCCCCGGCTGATGGAAAATAAGGCTTGTTTCGGGTATGATTCAGGTGGAAGTTTCCCCCGGCTCATGTTTGTTGTCTTGCTTTGTTCGAATCAGATTGCTGGTAGTTTTAATCTCACCGCTCTATTCCCTTTTAACAAAGAAATTCACTTCGAAGTGAGCTCCGGGTGCTCCCACGATTCGCGCCGTCATGTATAGCGGTGCAAGTCTGGAGCGAGTTCAAATCGCAGGTCCTACAATCAGCCCGGTGAGGCCAGTCGCCTCAGGGATCGGCAGTAGCATAGAGGAATCAAAATCGTGAAGAAATTATACGTGGGTAATATACCGTTCACCACTACCGAGGAAGAGATCAAGGCCATGTTTGAGCCTTTTGGCCCGATAGAATCTATGAACCTGATCCATGACCGTGATACCGGTCGTTTTCGGGGTTTCGGATTCGTGGAGTTGGAAGATGCTATGGCCGAAAAGGCCCGGGCCGAGCTCGATGGTAAGGATGTGGGTGGTCGCATGCTGAGGGTTAACGAAGCCGACGACCGGCCTCGCAAACGGGATTATCGCTGGTAAGGTTGATCTACCCGGCTTAACACCCATTCTATGAACAAAGGACGTGTCTTCGGGCGCGTCCTTTTCTTATCCCGGCGGGTTAGCCGGAGAAAATCGCCCCGGCGGTGGTACGCCGGTTAATCCCGCGCCGGCTCACCCAACTCCTGCAACTTGGCATGGGCCTCGGCGAATTGGGTTGCGGCCCGTTCCACGTAGGTGGTGACCTCGTCGATGTAGCCATCGGCGGAGGCCGACCAGACCCGGTTCAAGTAACGCTCTCCGGCGGCGAAGATACTCATAACATCCGCATAGGCCTGTAGCCCGTGGACCTGGGCGATCACTTCCCGGGATTCAGCGAAAGTGTTCAAATCGGCGGGGAATAGCGCGTCGATCCGGTGGCGGAATTCGTAAACGTTCAGCGCGTCCTGCTCCTGGCGTAGCTGGCCGAAATTCCGGACCACATTCTCCAGACTTGACACCACACTCTGCAAGTTGCTATCCATGACCCCTTCAGAACGTGAGGCCCGGATGGTGGCCAGCCGCACCGCCACTACTCCCCCGGCCCCGACCAGCAACGCCGAAATGAACCAGCTCCAGGAGACTATTACCAATTCGTCCGAGACCGCTAGGATTGCGCCGCCCAGGAAACCAACCGTGATTAACAGGTAACCGATCTTCTTCATGGCTTTCTCTCCTTAACCGGTGCTGATTATGCCGGTAATCACGTAGTAGATAGCGTAACTGACCCCGATCAAGGCCTCGCCCACAATCAATCCGGCAGCCACGGGGACTCCCACATTCTCGGCCCACTCATGACCCTTTTTCCAATCGATCAGCACCCGGGAGACGGTACCGATGGTATAGGTCAGCACGATATTGAAAGGCAGGTAGAATCCCAACCCCACCAGGATGCCCAGGCCGCCAATGCCGCTGGCGCTGAGCAGGGCCCCCATACCTGCGCCGGCCATGTATTTCTGTACCGGGACCTCGGCCCCCAGGATCCCGCTGATCATGGCCGCCAGGGCCTGTCCCTGGGGAGCCGGCAAGGTGGTTGAGCCCAGGGTGTATGCTTTGTGCAGGACGAATATCAGTCCCATTATCAGGATCGGGCCCAGCCAGGTGCCCAGGAACTGGGCGATCTGTTGCTTGCGCGGTATGGCCCCCACCAGGTATCCCGTCTTTAAGTCCAGCATCAGGTCGGTGGCCATGGCCATGGCTACACAGGCCGCGGCGCCTACCATTACCGATGAAATGATGGCTGCCCGGTCGCCCAACCCGCTGCTGATGATGATCAGGATGGTTACGGCGATCAGGGTCATTCCACTCAGTGGCGACCAGTTCGTGCGCCCGATGCACTCGGACAGCACCACCCCGGCCACCCAGATCCACAGTGTTCCCAGCAATGCCATGGCGGCGCCCCGCAACAGCCCCATCTCCTCCACCGAGTTGACCGCGATAATCAGCAGCAGCAGTGTCGCCAGTCCCACCCCGATATACAATAGCCGGATGGGCAGCTCGTCCTGGGAAATTGCCGACTTGGTCTGGGAGGCCATCTGCATACTGCGCACCGCGCTCACCACCAACGGCAGAGCAATGGCGATGCCGGTCAGGGCGCCGCCGATCAACATACCGATCCCCACCGGGCGGAATAGTTGTATCCGCATGTAATTGGGCAAGGTTTGCCCGGCCGCGGCCAATGCCTGTTGATCCGGTAGCAGTCCCTGGGCGGCCAGGATCGGGGCCAGGAACCAATAACAGACGAAGCCCCCCACGATGAAGTACACGCCGCCTCTGCCGGCCAGGAATCCTACCCCGATAGTCAACATTGATAGATACCAGACCCCGTTCATATACTCCGGCCAGCCGAAAATTGCTCCCAGGTCCCAATTGGCGATACCGAAAGATTGAGAGAAGTAATGGGCCACGGCACTCACCAATACGCCTCCCATCAGCAATTGGGCCTTGCGAACACCGGCGCCGGGGGATTTCAGTATGGTAGCCACCGCAATGCCCCCCGGGAATGCCAACCGCTCATAGTCGATCATCTGCTTGCGCAGCGGGATAATGAACGCAATGCCCAGGACTCCCCCGGCGATACAGCCGAACACCATCAGGACCGGGTTGAAATCGGTCTCACCCAATATAAACAGGGCCGGGACGGTAAACATCATCCCCGCCGAGGCGCCGTTCACTGAACTGGCGATGGTCTGGTTAATATTGTTCTCGATGATACTGGTGCGTTTCATGACACCCCGCAATACCCCGAAACCAAGGATGGCGGCCAGCTCTGACCCTTCGATGGAGAACCCCAGGATCAAGGAAGCATAGCCGATGCTGATTGTGATCAGGGCGCCGATTATATAACCGACTACAATGGCCGGCAGGGTCAGCTCGGGATAGGGTCCCCGGCGAATGGGTAGGCC
>CBDVAP010000005.1:0-50458 GCA_965372015.1 uncultured bacterium
ATGAAACAGTTACCCATCAGATCAACCACCATCCTGGGCGTGCGCATCGGGCGCCGGGTGGCCCTGGGCGGCGACGGCCAGGTGACCATGGGCGAGATGCAGCTCAAAAGCAAGGCCGTGAAAGTACGGGCCTTCGCCGACGGTAAGGTGCTGGGCGGGTTCGCTGGCGCCGTGGCCGATGCCCTGACCCTGTTCGAGAAATTTGAGACCCGGCTGGATGAATTCAACCAGAACCTGCAACGGGCGGCGGTGGAACTGGCCAAGGAGTGGCGCACCGACAAGTACCTGCGCGAACTGGACGCCCTGCTGGCCCTCATGGACCGCAAGAACAGCTATATCCTGTCGGGTTCCGGCGACGTCATCGATCCCGAGGGCAGCGTGATCAGTATAGGCTCGGGTAGCGGCTATGCCCTGGCGGCGGCCCGGGCGTTGATCCTGTCCGGCGGGAAAAATCCCCATGAAGTGGTGGACAGCGCCCTGAAAATCACCGCCGATATCTGCATATATTCCAATAATCAGATCACCATTCTGGACCTGGAATGAAAGAATTGACCCCCCGCCAGATCGTCCGGGAACTGGACCGCTACATCGTGGGCCAGGAGGCCGCCAAAAAATCGGTGGCCATCGCCATGCGCAACCGTTGGCGCCGGCTGCAGGTGCCCGACCACCTGCGGGAAGAGATCATGCCCAACAATATCATTCTAATCGGCTCCACCGGGGTGGGCAAGACCGAGATCGCCCGGCGCCTGGCCATGCTGGCCAATGCCCCCTTCATCAAGGTGGAGGCCTCCAAATTTACCGAGGTGGGCTATGTGGGCCGGGACGTGGAAAGCATTATCCGGGACTTAACCGAGGTCTCGGTGGCCATGGTCCGCCAGGCCAAGGAAGCGGAAGTGGAAGGCAAAGCTCTGGAGCAGGCTAACCTGCGGCTGTTGGATCTTCTATTTCCCTTGAATGAGTCCCCTCGCCCGGCATCCGCTGGTCTGGATGATGAGCAGGCCATCGAATTGCGCGCCCGGCATGAGCGCACCCGGCGGAAGCTCAGGGAGCGGTTGGACCGGGGGGAATTCGAGGACCAGATTGTGGAGATCATGACCAGCGGCGACCATACCCCGATCCTGCAACTGATGGGACCGTTCGGCATGGAAGATATGGCCGTGAACCTTCAGGAAATACTGGGAAACGCGCTCCCCAAGCGCTCCCGCTCGCAGAAAACCAGTGTGTCCGAGGCGCGCCAGATCCTGGCTGCCGAGGAGGCCGGTAAGTTGATCGACATGGACGAGGTAATCAGGGACGCGGTGGCTCGGGTGCAGGAAATGGGGATCGTGTTCGTCGACGAGCTGGATAAGATCGCCGGGGAACACGCGGCCGCCGGCCCCGACGTCTCCCGGGAAGGGGTCCAACGCGACATCCTGCCCATCGTGGAAGGCTCCAGCGTGATGACCAAGTACGGCATGGTCCACACCGACCACATCCTGTTCATCGCAGCCGGCGCCTTTCACATCAGTAAACCCAGCGACCTGATCCCCGAGCTCCAGGGCCGCTTCCCCATCCGGGTGGAGATGGACGACCTCACCCAGAAAGACTTCGTCAAGATTCTGACCCACCCGCGTAACGCCCTGATCAAGCAGTATGCCGCCCTGCTCCAGACCGAGGGGGTGGAACTCAAGTTCGAACGAACGGCCATCACCGAAATCGCCCGGGTGGCCTACCAGGTCAACATGAGCAACGAGAACATCGGCGCCCGGCGGCTGCATACCATCCTCACCACCCTGCTGGAGGACATCCTGTTCGAGCAACCCGAGGGAAAGGCCAAGCGGATCAACATTACCAAGGCGCTGGTGCGGAAACAGGTCGAGGCCATCTCCAAGGACCAGGACCTGAGCCGCTATATCCTGTAGTGCAAAGTGCAAAATGTAAATAAATGTAGGTTGAGTTATGGTTGAACAGCGTTGGCGTGAAGTGGAAGCGCTCAAACGCCGAGGGGATAAAGAGCGCTTACGCTCACTTACCGTTCCGGATGCTCTTCAGCAATTCGCTGATCTTATGACCCTGATGGAGAAACTGCCCCAAACTGGCGATCTGAAGAGCCTCCGGCAACATGAAACCATGATCCTTGTGGAATGGAGAAGGAAAATGGACCAGCTTGGCAAAAGGGATTCAGGGTGATCCCGCTCCTGCAGGCCGTCAAGCAGGTTCAGGAGTTCCTGGAACACGAGGGCTGGTCTTTCATGGTCGTCGGTGGTCTGGCTGTGGCAGTCTGGGGGCGGGTCAGAGCAACGCTGGATGTAGACATTTCCGTGGCTGTGCATCCCCACGAACGGCAAAGGTTGGTGGACAGGACTAAACAGTATTTTACACCAGTTCCCGACGACCCGGAAAAATTTATCGTCAGCACCAATGTTCTGCCAATAGTAACGGAATCAGGCATTCCCGTGGATTTGATCTGCGCCTGGACGGACATGGAGGAGGAGGCAATCCGGCGGGCTCGGAGTGTGGAAGTTGAGCCTGGTTTCACCATGCGGGTAGCAACGCCCGAGGACCTGTTGCTGATGAAGTTTATCTCCGAGCGGCCCAGAGACCGTGAAGATGTGGAGGGGATCCTGATTCGAAGTGGAACAACTATGGATCATACTTACGTTAAAAAATGGTTGAGCGTACTCGCGGAATCGCTAAACCTGCCGTTGCTGGCAGATGAGTATGAGGAATATCTGAAACGGATTTCCCCGGAGCAGTAGCGATTTTACTTCAGTTCGAAGCCTATAGACTAATCCAGGAGAGTTACTTTGCCTAAACACTTCCTCCACATCGATGACCTGACCGCCGACGAAATCCACGCTATTTTCAAGCTGGCCGAGCTGACCAAAAAGCGCTTCGGCCGGCGCGAGAAATACCTCCCCCTCCGTGGCTATACCCTGGCCATGATCTTCGCCAAGCCCTCGGCCCGCACCCGGATCTCCTTCGAGACCGGTTTCTACCGCCTGGGCGGCCACGCCCTCTACCTGGGGCCCGACGACATCGGCATTGGTAAACGCGAGGCGGTTAAGGATATTGCCCAAGTGGTGAGCCGTTATAACGACATCATCATGGCCCGCCTGTTCGAGCACCGCCATATGCTGGAGCTGGCGAAGCACTCAACGGTGCCGGTGGTCAACGGCCTCACCGATTACAACCACCCCTGCCAGATCATGGCCGATATGTTCACCATCCTCGAGCACCGCGGCCACCTGGATGATCTGAAGATCACCTACGTGGGCGACGGCAACAACATTGTGCACTCCTGGCTGCGCCTGGCCGGCCGCCTGCCGTTCAACTTCACCATCGCTTGCCCCGAAGGTTATCAGCCCGATCCCGACACGGTGGACCTGGCCAACAAGGCCGGCCTGAGCGAGATCGCCATCAGCCACGAGCCGATGCAGGCGGTTAAAGGTGCTGACGTGGTCTACACCGACGTCTGGGCCAGTATGGGCCACAAGGAGGAAGCCGACCAGCGCCGCCGCAAGTTCGAGGGCTTCACCGTTACCGCCGAGCTGATGGCCGCCACCGGTAAGGATAGTGTCTTTATGCACTGCCTGCCGGCCGAGCGCGGCGTGGAAGTGGCCGATGAGGTGATGGACACCGATTATTCCATCGTGCTTCCTCAGGCCGAGAACCGCATGCACGTGCAGAACGCCATCATGCTGCGGCTGCTGGGTAAGGGATAGGAGGTTGGGGGATGGGTGTATTGTCGATTGACGATTGCAGAATGTCGAATGAGAAAACAACTTACTGCAGGCAGGTTGGTGGCTAAGGGACAAATAAGTTAGCCGTCCGTCTACCAGTCACGCCGGTAGGCGGATCCGCCCTTTGGCCCACTGGCGAATTGTCAACTAATCCTTAATACAACGGACAGATAACCCTCTATTCTCAGTGTTGCCGTGCCGGGAGACATCTGAACTAATGTAAGACAGCATCCGGCCCCACGCGTGGTCACTACTGCTCTCCGTAGAAGACCAAAAGTAACCGGAGTAGCCCGTATTGGAGTAAGTACCTTCATCTTCGCGGAAACCACCGGGCAACGCAGTGAAACCGCTTTCGTTGGTAGCGCCTGTATTGGGGCTGTGCCAATGCGCTGTGCCCGCTTCTTTCAGCTTGCCGCCTTCGTCTGTGCCACGGTCCAACCCTTCCCTATCAACTTCGCTCTGGCTCATTCCAAGATACATCTCTAACTGTTTCCACTCATCATCCGTAGGCACATGCCAGCCTTGCGGGGCAATATTGCGGTTGTCATTTACTGCATACCAGTTATATAAATAGCCATAAGTTGCTGCATTGTTTTCATCATTATCATAAGCTGTATAGGCGGCGGTTGTAAGATTTAACCATTCAGAAATGCTGTGTCCGGTTGGTATCGGCTTAGCGTTGCGGTAATAAGTTACTCTCAGGTTCTCTGCCATCCAGACCTGGTCGCCTATTTGAACGGATAAAATTACTGCATGAATATTTACTGTAGCAGGCGAACTCTCCACTTCCTCGAGTGAAGCTGTTATTGTTGTACTGCCAACACCAACACCTTTTACTAAACCGTCACTATCCACAGTAGCAATATCTGTGTTATTCGATGTCCAGCTAAAGGTTAAATCCGGTATAACATTCTTGTTTACATCGCTTCCCGCTGCTGTAAATTGCTTCGTGGAACCAATTTCGATGTTTGCACCGTATGGTGTTACCTTAATCTCATACAGTGGTCCTATTCCTGAACTTGTAGAATCTTCTTCGCAAGCCTGGAAAGCAGCACTAAAAAGAATTGCCAGTAGTGTTGTGGTTAAAAATCGTCTCATCATCATTCTCTCCTAATTTTAAAATTTTTATTTTTAGCAATATTCAAGAAAGCTAACTATTGATTATATGGTTTCCGCATAATATGTGTAAAATCCCCAGGTCCTCAAAGAGCTCGTCGATACTTGAAAAACTTGCCAGGTCACGTCCATTTACCGCCACTTCCAAGGCTTTACGGGTTACCTCGATCGGCAATTTGACCTCGAAAGGTAAACCCTTCTGCAATACCAGCTGCCTATAGAACAGGGTCACCGCCTGGGAGGGAGACAGGTCCAAATCGCGCAGTATATTCTCGGCGTCACGCTTGAGAGACGGTTCCATCCGCACAGCCACTGAAGCAGTCTTGCCCATGTGTAATCATCTCCTTTCAACGCAAATGTAGTGCATTGAATATGCAAATGCAATACAATTTACCTGGATTACAACTGCATGCATGTGCAGAACGCCATCATGCTGCGGCTGCTGGGGATCAAATGATCAAAATGGGAGCAGGAGGGCGCAAACGCCCTTTAGTAGAGAAAATAACGTCCTGAACAGTCAAATATAAACATCACCGGTGGCTAAACTGATACTTTCCCCTTTAACTATTCCCATGTCCAATCCCCCTGCCCATTCTTCATTCTTAACTTTGCGGCCCTTTGCGCCTTTGCGGTTCATTCTTCTTTTCTTCCCTGCCAACCGCCAACTGCCAACTGCTCTCAGTCCAGCAGCTCGAAATGGATCTCCCGGGTGATATAGCCCACCGGTTTATTCTGCGGCACGTTCACCCGCACCTGGTAGGTGGCGTCCTTCCCCGGCCCGATGGCTGTGTCGGTGAATACCCCCGAGATATAGGACATGTTACTGCCGTCCACAAAACTGGAGTCTATGGCCACCAGCTTGGTCTCGGCGCTAAAGAGCTTGAAAATCACCCGCACGAAATCGCCCCGGGTGATCCCCTCGTTATGCACCCGGCCGCTGTAGATGCGGTGATCATCGTAGAGCTCTTCCCGGGCGTCACCCGCAAAGTCGATCTTGGGCTTGAAATCCGCCAGTTCACCGATGCTGCGGACCGTGGATTTTTTCAAGGTGAGGTTGCCCAGGCTGGTCTCCAGGGTGACCTGGTTGATATCCTCGCTGACGATATTGCCCCGCACAATGGTGCCGTTGGTCAGTATTATCTCGTGGGTCATCCGTGTCGGTTTTAATCGGTTCAGTAAGGTGCGGTAAACCTCCGGTGAGAGTTCCCGGCTCTTGTAGGCCTCCACGGCGATGCGCAACTCGTTCATCTGCCGGCGCAGTTGCTCCATGCTGACCTGCATCTCGTAAAACTGCCGTTGGTTTACCGCCTGTGGCTGTTGGGGCAGTATCTCGACGGTCTCGCCGGCCTTATCCTTCTGCCCGCCAACCATGACCGGTAGTGCGATCAAAAGCAGTGCCAGGAGGGTTGATGAGGTGCCTGTGGTGCGGCTCATTGTTTGCGCTCCCAGTCCATGGCGGCCTTCAGCGCCGCCCGCCGCAGCCGTTCCTGGCCTTCCGGCCCGGGCTGTAAGGCCTCTGTCAAACCGGCGATCTCATTCTGGAGAAAATAATTCTCCGTATGCTCCAGTAACGGCACGATGCGGTTCAATACGGACGGGTCCTTGAAGTTTGCCAGGCTGGTGATGGCCTGTTTGCGGAAGGCGGCCGGTAGCTCGGTTGCCAGGGCTATCTCCACCAACGTCGGTCTCACCGTGGGATCATCGAAATCCCCCAGGGCTTTCAGCAGGGTGTTCATCAGGGAAAAGTATTCCTGGCGCCCCATCTGATAGGTTTCCAACAAGGCCAGAATCAGCCTCTCTTCCTTCACATCCCCCATGGCCCGCATGGCAAACTGGCGCAGTTGCAGGTTGGAGGTCGGTTCTCCCAGCATCTGGGCGAACAGTTGCACTACCTCCGGCGAATCCTTTTTAGCCAGGATCTCGATGGCCGTGCTGCGGGTGCCCAGGCTGACCGCCGGATCGCTGGCGATATCGATCAGCACCGGGATAGCTTTTTCGTCACCGATGTTGCCCAGGGCGCCGGTGAGCATCTGTTCCATCCGCAACGAATTCTCGCGGGTGCTCTGGTACAGGTCGATCAGGGACTGGATATAATCCTCCGAGCCCACCGCTTCCAATCCCTCCACCAACTTATTGCGCAACTGGTTCAACTTCAAATCGGTGGAGGTCAATGCTTCGGTGAACGCCCGGCCGCTCTCGTGGCTGGGGATGCCTATCAGGATATCGATGGAGGTTAGCATCATATCGATATCCAGGTTCTCGGCGTTGCGGATGTTCTGGGCCAGTGCGTCTATGGCCTTGGGGTGGCGGCTTTCACCCAGTGCCCGGGCCGCCGCCAACCGGGCGCTGAGTGGTTGTTCTGTGTCCTCGTAAATCTCAATAATCTCGAGCAAGGCGCCCATCTTGCCCTTTTTCTGGTACTTCAGGCGCAACTTCTCTACGTCGGACTCATCCTTCTCGCCCCGGAAAAGCGCACAGCCTCCCAGGCTGGCCACCAGTAGCGCCGCCAGAACCAGGTAGACTAGCCGGGAAAGATATTTTGCTATGAAAAATCGATGCTGCATGATTTCAGCCACCTTCAGCCGGCCAGGTTAAATGTTCTATCTGTCCATCCAGGATTCTGCCATAGGTAAAATGGCTGATCCAGTCACCCATACAGAGAAAGATTTTACCCTCAGGATTGGTATGCAACCGGTTCACGTGGTAGTGCCCGATGACTACTATGTCGCTGCCGGCGGCCCACTGCTCCTGTGCATAACCCATCAGGCCGTTGAATTTATAGTCCTCCCGGCCGTCATCGGGATTATACTTTCGGCTGAGCCGGGAGGCGGACTGGGCCAGGGCGATCCCCAGGTCGGGGTGCAGCCAGCGGTATAGGAAAATGGTCAACCGGTTGCGGAGCACAAGACGCAACAGGCGGTAGCCCCGGTCGCCGGGTAGCAGGCCGTCACCGTGAGTCAGATGCACCCGCCGGCCGCCAATTTCCACATCCGCTGCTTGCCGGTAGACCTGGAATCCCAGGTACTGGCCGAAAAAGTCATCGGCCCAATAATCGTGGTTACCAAGAATGAAATGGATCTCCACGCCGTTATATCGCAGCAGGTAGAGCTGGCTGATCACGTCGAAATAGCCCTTAGGTACCACCCGGCGATATTCGAACCAGAAATCGAACAGGTCCCCGACGATAAACAGAGTCCCTCCGGTTTCCCGGACCATGTGGAAGAACCGGAACAGCCGTTGCCGCCGGGCCCTCTCTTCCTGATTGTCGTGCAGGGTCAGGTGTACATCGGATATTAAATATGCCGGTGTGGTCATATACTTTGAAATTAGGTTCGGCCCGTCGGTGAGGCAAAGCAATATTAGGAGAAATAAGTTGACATTAACCGAGCCTGCGGGTAAAATTCTACTCACTAGCCGACTAAGTTCTGTGGGTTTATTCTGTAGATTGAACTAACATAAGTTCAGGAGGCTCATCTTGCCGACTACCCTTGATGCCCTGGGCATGGTTGAGACGCGAGGCCTGATTGGAAGTATCGAAGCTGCCGATGCCATGGTTAAGGCAGCCAACGTGCGGCTTATTGGCAAAGAGAAGATTGGTGGCGGGTTCGTAACCGTCCTGGTCCGAGGTGACGTGGGGGCTGTAAAGGCAGCCACTGATGCCGGCGCCGCCGCCGCTGAAAAGGTAGGCGAATTGGTATCCGTCCACGTCATTCCGCGACCGCACAGTGACGTGGAGTCCATCCTGCCCAAGGCGGAGTAACTCCAGGAACCATGAACGACCCAACCAGGGGGGCTCTCGGGCTGGTGGAAACCCGGGGGTTGGTGGCAGCTATTGAAGCCGCCGATGCAATGGTAAAAGCGGCTAATGTGCGCTTGTTGGGGACGGAGGTAACGCCGGCCGCCCTGGTGACGGTCAAGGTTGAGGGCGAAACCGGCGCTGTACGATCCAGTGTGGCCGCGGGAGCTGCAGCCGCCGAAAAGGTGGGCCAGCTGGTTGCCACTCACGTGATTCCTCGTCCGCATTCTGAGACCTATAAAATCCTGGATGGGGGCGGTATTGAAAGCGCGACCCGGGAGGTCACGCCCGTCCGCCTCCCGCAGGCTGAGGAGCTGGAATCAATGGCAGTGAGGGAGCTGCGAGAACTGGCCCGGCACATACCCGGACTTGGTATCTCCGGCCGCGATATTTCCAAGGCCAACAAACAGCAGTTGCTGAATGAACTCCGGCCCAAACTCTGATCCGGCCCACCGAGAGCCCCCCCGCCGCAGTTTTGCCAAAATCTTCCCCGCCTGAACTTTTCAACACACCGAGCGTTTGGTTAACGTGAAGAAATACACCGGCTATATTATTGTCGCCGCTCTGGCAATCGCTCTGGACACTGCGCCGGCCCAGTTCGGGCAAAACATTGTTCAGTATGATCGCTACCAGTGGCAGTATCTCCAAACCACCTACTTCGATATCTACTTCTACGGTGATGACCTGGTTCTGCCCGAATATGTGTCCCGGGTCGCCGAGGAAGCCTATCAGCAAATCTCCGACCGGCTGAACTGGCAGATTCAGAAGCGGATCTCCATCATGGTCTATCAGTCCCATTCGGACTTCCAGCAAACTAATGTGACCTTTTCCTACATGGTCGAGGGGATCGGCGGGGTTACCGAACTCTTCAAAAACCGGGTGGTAGTACCCTTCGAGGGCAGCTACGCCGATTTCCACCACGTCATCCGGCACGAGCTGGTGCACGCGGTGATCAACGATATGGTCTATGGTGGCAATATCCAGTCGCTGGTTAACGGCACCATCCGCTACCAGATTCCCTTGTGGATGAATGAGGGTCTGGCCGATTACCTGGCCGGCAAATGGGATTCAAACTCGGATATGTGGATGCGCGATCTGGCCATCAACGGTGAAATCCCACCGGTTCAGCGGCTCAGCGGATTGTACGCCTATCATGGCGGCAGATCTGTCTGGCGCTATATCACCGGCAAGTATGGCGAGGAAGTCATCGCCGAGATCTTCACCCAGATTAAGCTTAAAGCCAGCGTCGAAAAAGGTTTGAGATCGGCCATTGGCGTGGGATTTGAGCAGCTGAATGATGAGTGGAAGGAATATCTGAAAAAGCAGTACTGGCCCGATGTAGCCGGCCGGGACCGGCTGCAGGACATCGTTTTCGCGGTGACCGATCATAAAAAGCAGCACAATGTCTACAACATGGCCCCCTCGATCTCGCCCGATGGCAGCAAACTGGCTATCATGGCCAATAACTTCCAGTCCATGGAACTAATCCTCATTTCAGCTACTGACGGCCGTTTCCTTAAGCGACTGATCCACAGCGGTACTACCGGCGAGTTCGAGGAACTGCATCTACTGAAGCCTGGTATCACCTGGTCTCCCGATGGCTCGAAGGTGGCCTTTGCCGCCAAAGCCGCCAGCAAGGACCTCCTCTATATAATGGACATTAAAACCGGAAAAGTGGAGAAATATACCACGGGGTTGGAGGGAGTCTTTATGGCCACCTGGAACCCCAAAGGGAGCACTATCGCCTTTGTGGGCAACAACGGAACTCAGAGCGATATCTATTTTTTGGACCTGACGTCGCGGGAAATACACAACCTCACCGATGATGTGTTTGGCGAGTTCAACCCGGTATGGTCTCCGGATGGCGAATACTTAGCCTTTGCTTCCGATCGCGGCCTTTACCCGCCGTTTCGGTTTGACGGGGATGGTATTACATTTGATTTCCAGGTGCGGGTGGATTCGGCCCTGAAGGAACCTCTCTCCTCCGTGGCGCCCGATTTCTCGTTGGAGCAATATGATTTCAGCACCTTGGGTATCTACATGATCAATAAAGACGGGTCCCACCTCCGTCTGGTCACTGAAGAACCCAACGGAGAAAACTTCCCGGTGTTCGCCCATAACGGTCCCTACCTTTATTACACCAGTGATCGCTCCGGCATAAATAATATCTACATGCTGAATCTGGATACCGGCGAAGAGCGGGCAGTGACCAATATCCTGACCGGAATTCAGGACCTGAACATGGCCAGTGACGACAGCCGGCTGTATTTTACCGGCTTCGGTAACTCAGGGTTCGATATTTACCGGGTCCATAACCCATTGCTGATGTGGGACAAACCACAGACCATTGACCTTTCCCACTATGTTAAAGCTGACACCATGGGCGAGGAGCTGGTCTTGGTGAACACTGACCGGGGAAAAGCCCGGGCCCGTCAAGTGGGCGACTATTCGCGGTATGTATTCACGGTGGATGACCAGGCGGCATTTGCCACCACCACCGAGGATCGGGCCGAGCTGGTGAAACTCAATGAGTCCGACATCAAAGACGATACCGGCCGTTATAAAGTTCACCCCTATAAAACCCGCTTTACCCTGGATCTGGTGCAAAGCTATGCCGGTTACAGCACCCTGTATAGTTTCCAGGGGATGACCCAGTTTATGTTCAGCGATATGCTGGGCAATCATCGAATTTCAATGGCTACCGAAATGCAGATATCGCTGGAGAATTCCGATTATTTCGTCACCTACCACCTCCTGCCCTATCGCGTGAACTACTATTTCACTCTTTTCCACACGGCCTTCATCTGGCCCTCGAATTATTATACGCGGGATCGTTTCCGCCACTTCGGATTTGATGTGGACGCCTCCTTGCCGCTGAACCGCTTCCGCCGGCTCGATTTAGGGCTGACCTTCAACACTGTCGAGCGTACTAGATTTCTTAGCGACCCCAATCTTGGCTATGCGGCTTTCCAGGAGGGGGAAACAATCAGTTTACCCGCCTTGACTCCCCGGGTGGGGTATGTCTGGGACAATGCCGAATGGAGCTATATGTATCCGGTGCGGGGCTGGCGAGCAAATCTTCAGCTCAGCGCCAGTCCGCAGCTGAGACCGGACTGGATGTCCTTCCAGTCAGTGACCTACGATATTCGCCGCTATTTCCGGCTGATCGGTGGCACCAGCATCGCGGCTCGATTGAGTGGGGGGGCCAGCTTCGGCCCAGATGCCCAGGCTTTCCTGCTGGGTGGTCTGCCCTGGATAATCAGTAATGAGGAATATAATCCGGTCAGTGGAAGTTCACGCTACAAGCAGCAGATCTTTAGTGACAATGACCTGGATAACCTCAAGACGATCTATTTCTCCGAGTACGTCACGCCCTTGCGCGGCACCCAGATGATGGAACAGGTGGGTGACCGGGCCATGCTGTTAAACCTGGAATATCGCTTCCCGTTTCTGATCTACTATTTCCCGGCCCTGAGGGTTTTGGGACAACTGGGCGGCGTATTGTTCGCCGACGCCGGTATCGCCTGGGTGGGTGATCCTGATTCCCAATCTTCCGGTTCCGGTATGACCCAGCTGGGTAAGGCCAAACCCAGGGGAGTGCTGACCTATGGCTGGGGGCCTCGCTTTATACTGCTCGGGCTACCCATTCAACTTGACTTCGCTTACCAGCTTAACCCGAAGCCCGAAGGGAAGCGGAGCCATTGGTATCTCACCATCGGATTGGATTACTAACTCCTCCCCCAGGAATCACTGCCGGGCGACGGGTGGCTCAACCACGATAGAGACACACTCCGTCTGCAGCAATGTCTGTTGACCTACCGTTCATCCTCCGGGCGCAAGATTCGGCCAGCTCCGCCCGGGTTGGTGGCATGGAGCTCTCCCGGGGGGCCATACAAACCCCGGTTTTCATGCCGGTGGGCACCTACGGGGCGGTAAAAACCCTGACACCCCACGAAGTACGGCAGCTGGGCGCCCAGGTAGTCTTAAGTAATACCTACCATCTGTACCTGCGCCCCGGGCTGGAACTGGTGACCCGTTTCGGCGGTCTGCACCGTTTCATGGGCTGGGACGGCCCTCTGCTGACCGATTCGGGGGGTTATCAGATTTTCAGCCTGGCTTCCATGCGCCAGATCAACGACGCCGGCGTCAGCTTCCAGAGCCACCTGGACGGCTCCGAGCACCATTTCACGCCCGAGAAGATCATTGACCTGCAGCGCGGGCTGGGCTCCGACTTCGTCATGGTCTTAGATGAATGTCCCCCCGGGGACGCCCCCTTGAAAACCTGGCGAACCGCGGTTGAGCGCACCACCCGCTGGGCGCAACGATCCCTGGCCCGTTTTCGCGAGACTGAACCCCGGTACGGCCATCCGCAATACCCGGTCTGCATAGTCCAGGGCGGCAGCGATCCAGGGCTGCGCCGCCGGAGTGTCGAGGAGCTGCTGGAACTCGATACACCGCTCTACGCGGTGGGAGGGCTGGCGGTAGGTGAGCCCCGGGAAGAACTGTTCGCCACCCTGGAACTACTGGACCAGCTCCTGCCCCGCGACCGGCCCCGTTACCTCATGGGCGTGGGTACTCCCGCAGACCTGGTGCGGTCAGTGGCCCGCGGCATGGACATGTTCGACTGCGTCCTGCCTACCCGTAACGCCCGCAACGGCCAGCTGTTTACCGCCCAAGGAACCATCAATATCCGCAACGCCCGTTATCGGGATGACCTGGACCCGGTCATGGAGGACTGTGACTGTCTGCTGTGCACCCACTTCAACCGGGCCTACCTGCGGCACCTGTTCAAGACCGGTGAGGTGCTGGGCCTGCGGCTGGCCACCGTGCACAACTTGAAGTTCTACTTCCAGCTCATGGCTGCCATGCGGGCCGCCATCGCCGATGGACGTTTCCCGGCCTGGTCGCGAGAATTCCTTCAGACTTACGAAGAGCGGACCGATGAATGAGGTGCCGGTGTTTGATTTGCATCTCATGCGCTGGGTGGATGGGGTGCCGCGCCATTACGTTGGAATATTCCGCCGCGTGACGGCACCCCCCGTTTTCAAATCAACGGATATAGTCAGCGATCATGCCTAAGTTGCAGACCCCGTGACCGCCTGGATCGCTTTCACGCTCTATGCCCTGGCCGCCCTGTTGTTGGGTTGGCGCTCGTACCGCCATAGCGACAGTGGCGCTGATTTCTGGACTGCCGGCCGTCAGCTGAGTGCCACCTCGGTAGGGTTGTCCATCTCGGCGGGTTTCATGTCCGTATCCTGGTCGTGCGTTTACGCCGTCCAGCTGTTCTATTGGTACGGCTTGGGGGCCATCTGGCTGATCACGGTCCCCTGGCTGCTGAGTCTGACGGGGATCTACTTCCTGGCGCGGCGCTATCACCACCTGCCGGCCTTCAGCCAGCCCGAAATGGTTGGGCAGCGTTTCGGATCGCCCACCCGCCGGACCGTGGCCCTGGCCCTGGCCCTGGTCTTCCTGGTGTGGGGCGGCGCGGAAATCTATGTGGCGGCTACCCTCCTGGCGCCCCAGCTGGGGATGCCGGTAAAGGCCATGATCCTGATCATCAGCCTGGTGGTGGGGACCTATGCCACCCTGGGGGGATTCCGGGCCGTGGTAGCTACCGACAAGCTCCAGTACGTCATCGTGGCCCTTTATATCCTCGCTATGGGTTGGCTGGCGATCAAGGGGCTGGGCGACCTGAACGGCGGGCTTCCGCCGTCCGGCATCCTCGGCGCCAAGTCCGGCGTAGGTTGGACCCGGATACTATCCCCCGGTGTGATCACCATCCTGGTCACCTTCATCGCCTATCTGCCCGGATGGCTGTTTGAAACCGACCTGTGGGTGCGGGTCCAGGCGGCAAAAGATGATGCGGCGGCCCGCAAAGGCCTCGCCCTGGCGGGGATAAATGCTTTTCTGTTCGTGGGGCTGCTGCCCATGTTGATCGGCGTGGCTGCCCTGGGGCTCTTTCCACTGGAAGGTGGGTTATATCCGGCGACCGTGGGTTTCGAGGGAGACGCCATCTTCGCCGCCCTGGTGGCCGGCTATGCCCCCGGCTGGCTGGCCGGACTGGTGGCGGTAGGGCTGGTGGCCGCTGCCATGAGCACCATCGATACCTGTGCCAACGTTGTGGCGCTGAGCGTGGCCTACGACCTGGTGGAGGTTCACCGGCGGCGCGGTAACCGGCAATGGTCGCGAGTAACCACCGCCGGGGCTGTTGCAGCGGCCTGCATCTTCGCCCTGAATACCGATTCCCTCTGGGACATTTTCTACCTTTCATCCGGCGTACTGACAACGGCTGTGGCCTTCCCAGTAGCGGCTGTCTTTCTGCGCAAAGTCAACCACCGGGGGGTGTGCTGGTCTTCCAGGGCCGGGCTGGTGGGAGTTGTTCTGGCCTATTTCCTGGAAACGCACGGTCCCCTGACCGGATGGGAGCCGGCCGCCCTGGCCGCCACGGGGCTGGGCTTTATCCTCTGGGGCATCCTGGCGGCAGTGATGGGGTACGGGCTGGGAACGAGATTACCTTCAGACTTACCAGGAGCGGACTGATGAACGACGTTATAGTACGGGTGATTGATCTGCACCTCATGCGCTGGGTCGATGGTGTGCCGCGTTATCTTCTGCTGCAGCGCTCCGCCGGGCAGCTGTACGAGGGTCTATGGCAGGGTGTCACCGGGAAGATCCAGCCGGGGGAGCAGGCCTGGCAGGCGGCTATACGGGAGCTGTGGGAAGAGGCCGCCCTGCGCCCCTTGAAAATGTGGACGGTGGACCATGTGAACTTCTACTACGAGGCGGCCCACGACCGGATGAACAGCATCCCCGTTTTCGGGATGGAGCTGGCCCCGGGTGAGGTGACCCTCTCACCTGAGCACCAGGCCTACCGCTGGTGTCCGCTGGAGGAGGCCGCCGGGCTGCTCCTGTGGGATCAGCAACGCCAGGGCCTGTTGACCTTCCATGACATGCTCACCAACAGAACGGAAAAGTTGCGCTGGTTGGAGATCGAGATTCCGGCGGGCACTTAGCCCTTGGCCTTCAGTCATTAGTTTCAGGTTTCGAGTTCCGAGTTCTCGGTTTCGTTCTTCCTTGGTGTCCTTTGCGCCTTGGCGGTTAGCTCTTCCACGGACCCGCAAAGCTTGTCCCGAGGATTACCCCACCGTCGTTAAATTAGGGCATGCTTCCCAGCCGCCACCTGATCCCGGTGCCCACCCTGGTGGCCGAAAATCGATCCCCTGCCTGGGAATCACGCTGCCGGGAGACCCGCCCATGAAGGACGAACTGGCCCCCCTGCTCAAGGAACGATCGGCCGCCGGCGGAGATGGTATGGACGTCCCCGTGACAGTGGTCGGGGCTGGTTCGGTGGGTACCCAGCTCGCTCAGACCATCGCCGGCCACGGCCACGACGTGCTCCTGGTGGAGATCAACCCGGACCTGGTGGATGGCGTTCGCCAGGCGCTGGAGCGGAACCTGGATCGGGATATTCGCCGCTGGGGCCTGACCGAATCGGAGAAGCGCGCCATTCTGGCCCGTATCTCTATCAGTAGCGACCTGGAAGCCGCCGCCCGGTCCCATTTCGTGCTGGAAGCGATCCCGGAATCGCTGGAGGCCAAGCAACAGTTGTACTCGCAGCTGGATGCCGGTTGTCCCCCGGAGACGATATTCATCTCCAACACCTCGATTCTCTCGCTCACTGAAATCGCCGCTGTCCTGCCGCGTCATCGACAGGAGCGGGTCATCGGGCTGCATTTCCTGCGGCCGGTGCCCAAGGTCCCGCTGGTGGAGATCGTCCGGGGCTGGCGCACCAGCGATGATACCTTCCGTGAGGTGCGGGACTTTGCCCGCAGCCTGGGGAAGACACCGGTAGAGGTGTTTGAGTACCCCGGCTACGTAACCACCCGGATCATCCTGCCGCTGCTCAACGAGGCCATGCACGTGCTCATGGAAGGGGTGGCTTCGGCTGAGGACATCGATACCGCCATGCGGCTGGGCTTCGATTTCCCCCTCGGGCCCCTCGCCATGACTGACCAACTCGGCCTGGATGAGGTGCTCAACCGCTTGCAAGTGCTGTTCCACGAGCTGGGCGATCTGAAGTACCGTCCCTGTCCCATCCTGAAAAAATACGTCCGGGCCGGACGGTTGGGAGTCAAGACCGGACGAGGGTTTTTCGACTATCCCGAAATAGACGCGCCCGAGTGATGAATATTCTGGTCCTCAACTCGGGCAGTAGCAGCATTAAGTACCAGCTGTATGATATGCAATCCGGTACTGCGCTGGTCCGGGGGGTGGTGGAACGCATCGGCCTAAGGGGTTCGCTGCTGACACAACAGCTTCATGATGGACGGAAGGTCTCACTGTCCGGCGAGATCCTCGATCACCAGCAGGCCATCGAGTACCTCCTGGCGATCCTCACCGACCCCGAGCGGGGGGCTTTGCAGGATCGCAAGGAGATCGCCGCCATCGGCCACCGGGTGGTGCACGGCGGTGAGCGTTACACTGCCTCGGTCCAGGTGGACGATGAGGTGCTCAATGAACTGCATCAAAACACCGACCTGGCCCCGCTGCACAACCCCAACAACTTAAAAGGCATTGAAGCCTGCCGCCGGTTGATGCCCGATGCCCCAAATGTGGCCGTTTTCGATACCGCCTTTCACCACACCTTGCCCCCCCAGGCCTACATCTACGGCCTGCCCTATGTGCTCTATAAACGGCATGGCATCCGGCGCTACGGTTTCCATGGCCTGAGCCACCGCTTCGTCAGCAGGCGGTTCGGTGAGTTGACCGCCAGCAGTCACCAACCCTTGCGCCTGGTAACTATCCATTTGGGCAACGGCAGCAGCATGACCGCCATTCGGGACGGCGAGAGCATCGACACCACCATGGGATTCACACCGGTGGAGGGGCTGCTCATGGGCACCCGCAGCGGCGACCTGGACCCGGCAGTGATCCTGCGCATCATGGGCCGGGAGGAGCTCAGCCGCCGGGAAGCCATTTCCCTGCTGAACAAGCACAGCGGCCTGTTGGGCATCTCCGGCGTGAGCAGCGACATGCGCGAGGTGCTGGAGGAAATGGAGGCCGGCAACTCCCGGGCGCGCCTGGCGGTGGAGGTCTTCACCTATCGCATCAAAAAGTACCTGGGCGCCTATGCGGCGGTCCTGGGGGGCCTGGACGGGGTGGTCTTCACCGGCGGCATCGGTGAGAACGCGCCCCTGGTCCGGTCGATGGCCCTGGAGGGGCTGGAGTTCCTGGGATTGACCCTGGACCCCGACCGTAACGGGCAGGGCGCAGGTGAACGCCTCATTTCCACCAAAGGCAGCGCCGTCGAGATTTGGGTGATCCCGACCAACGAGGAGTGGATCATTGCCCAGGACACCTATCGCCTGGCCTCGGGTAGCGAACCTGAATGACCGCCGCTGACCGACCCAAACGGTATCACCGGCAGCAGCTGCTGCTTTCGCTCACCGGTACCGCCCTGGGCTGGGGCTACCTGCTGCTTCTGGTGCTAACTCCGGCCGCCGCCCGGCTGGTTGAAACCACAGCCTACAGCCCCAACCCCTACCTGCATTTCCTGCTGTTCGGCCTGGCGTTGGGACTGATTGCGCAGATATACACATTGTCCCTATCCTTTACCAGCGGGTACCTGCTGGAGCACAAGTATAACCTCTCAAACCAGACCATCGCCGCCTGGGCCTGGGAGCGGTTGAAGGGTTCGCTGGTGGGGGGTGTCATCAGCCTGCCGTTGGCACTAGTGTTCTATTACTGCCTGCGGGCCTTCGGCGCCGGCTGGTGGCTGCCGGTGGGGGTAGTGCTGTTCCTGTTCTCAGTGGTGCTGGGGCGCCTGGCGCCAGTGCTGATCTTTCCCCTGTTCTACAAGTTCGAGCCGTTGGATGAAGGGGCATCCCTATCCGCAGGCATCCGGGAGCTGGCCCGCTCGGTGGGACTCAATGTCCAGGGCGTGTTCCGTTTTAACCTGAGCAAGACCACCAAAAAGGCCAACGCCGCCTTCACCGGGCTGGGGCGCTCCAAGCGGGTACTGCTGGCCGACACTCTGCTGGATAATTTCACCGACGGCGAGATTTTAGCCGTGGTAGCCCACGAACTGGGGCATTTCCGTCTGAGGCACATCTGGAAGGGGCTGGCCGAGGGCACAGCCATCACCTTCGCCGGATTGTTCATCGTGGCCCGCCTGCACGCCGGACTGTCGGGCGGTGAAGTAGCTTCCCTGGCGGCCCTGCCCTGGCTGGGGTTGCTGTTGGGCGTTTACGGCTTCGTCACCGGTCCCATCACCAACTACATCTCACGCCGCCGGGAGTTTGCCGCTGACCGGTTTGCTGCCCGGCTCATGGGTGGCGGCACATCACTGGCAACGGGCCTGGAGCGCCTGGCCGACCTGAACCTGGCCGACCGCGACCCCCACCCGGCGGTGGAGTTCCTGTTTCACGGGCACCCGTCGATTAGGAGGAGGGTGGCCGCTCTGGAGAAAGTGAACGAGAAGTTATAAACTCCTCGCGAATTTGCCTGGCAAATGAAAGGAAAGTCAGACCACGAAGTGTGAATGCCAAGAGCAATGCATCTATAATTGGTACTATCCATGGGAAGTTGTAAATGATATTTGGTATCTCTCTGGTATTGTAATAAAATCCCGAAAAGTTAATAAACCAATATGAAAATACTATCATAGTAGCAGTACTACCTACTGCCAGGAGGCCAAACCCTGCACGCCTAAGAACCGCGTAAACTCTTCCCGGCTGAATTCTATCAAGAATTTCTATTGTTTCCATTAGTCTCCACCCTTCGACTTCCTCCCCAAAATTGGTATCTTGCAGCAATCCTTGCATTCTACCAGCGGTTCTTAGATTATTTAATGTTTGCTCGCCAAGTGCGCGTACTCGACGAAACCATAATATAGGGAGCCCCGAGGTCATTAATGAGCGCCAATCTTTGTCCAGAGAAGTAACCTTCACCTCTATCCGATCAAACTCTCCTTGAGAAATAGCGCCGCGCGGTCCCACTTTCATGCCGGGTTTTTCTTCCTCAAGTGATGGAGTTGGGATGCTTCCCATCTTGTTATCAATAACTTCCCGGGTTGGTTTTCCTGCAGGCCTTTCAGAAACATCGACAACACCGGTAATTCTCAGGTAATCGGATAATTCTTCAGTATCCCTAAAATCTGCGATGTTTAGTGGTGGCGATGAGGCGTCTTGAATCAGGTTAAAGAAATCTGAGGCGACCTGATTACTCAGGCCTTCACCATAGCTTCCCTCCATATAAGCGATTAGACCCATTCTCAAAGAATCCCAATTAGCTGTCAGTTTCTTAAATGTAATCGGATTTGCTACCAGCCATCGGTAGGCTAATGGAAATCTCACTTGAAGGATTAAAAGTAGTGCTAATTTGTTCTCGTCCAGACTTTCCATTTTCAGAGGCAAGTCACCCTCGTTGACCAGCTTGCGAGCCACATGACTGACCATATAGAGGCTGTTGCAGAGGCGTTTTACCCTCCTGGGATTCTCGTCACTAGCCTGGGCGATCAGCTCAATGCTAACTTTATCAAAATTAAAATGTCCCGCGATAGTTCTGACAAAATTTCTGAAGGTAGGTTTGGGCACCGGCGGTAAGGTGAATGGTAGCTGGACCATTTTTTCCAGATAATCCACCCCTCTAACGTTCAAGCGTTTATCATACTTGATCTCAATCCCTTTTTGAACCACTTCTTGATCGATTCCAAGTACGAATACACAACCCTTGAAATCGAAAAATAGTTTGATAGCCTCAAGAACCATGATGCAATTTTCCGGGGTACAGCGATCCAGGTCGTCTACGAAGATTACCAATCTACCGGCTGAATCCTTCTTGGTACCGAGAATTTCATTTTTTAAGTCCTCGAATTCCCGCCGGAAGGTGTTGATGAATCTGGCATTATCTTGTTCGTTGGCCGAATAGAAGGAAATCAATTTATCAAGATCAACCACACTGTGCGTCAAGGCCTTGAGGGCGGAACTCAACGCCAGCTTGCCGACACCTTTAAGTAAACTGGCCATGCGTGCTTCAATTTTCGCGGTATCACCGGAACGCTTTCGTTCCAGTTCCTCAAGCCGCTGCAACACAGTATAGATAAGGGCCTTCCAGACTTCCTCTTTCTCTTCAAATTGCCAGGGCGCGAACCATACTACCGCATCACTTACAATGTGTTTCTCCAGGAGATACATGAACGTGGTCTTGCCAGTGCCCCAATGTCCGAAGATGCCTAGGCAAAATGGTGTCTCTAATTCAGGGCTTGATAGTAATTCCGCCATCGCAATAGCATACGGTTCATACCCAAGCAGATCTTGGTCAACGGCTGCATCTGCAACAGGATATGCAGTATTAGTACGGGTTCCTTTAATTCGCTTTGCAGTCATAAAGTATCGGTCACTTCACTGGAAGTGTAGACAGCGCTCGCTCTCAGAGAATAAATGGTACTAGGTTTAAGAGCCGCCTTTGCTTTTATTGATCAACGGCATTACATTTTTCATGGCCCGCTCACCAAACAGGAATCCTAAAACGAGAAAATTAATTATCCAAAACACCTTGGTGGTGTCACTTGCCGAATCATCAAGAATAGTCCATTGCCCGGAGAAAACCATAAAGTCAAGGTAAAGAACACCAAATCCCCATAGAGGTCGCTGCAATCCCCGCAGGAATATTATTATCTTGCCGATTATCCCGAACTGCTGCAGGTCCTTGGCTGTGCCTTCCATATCCCTGATGCGGTCATTGAAAGCTTGTTCGTCCTGTTGAGCAAGCTGCAACAGCTCTACATGCTGCTCATGTGTGGCGGTGAGGATAGTCTGTTGGATATCCGCTTTTTCCTTATCGGAGAGATTGGGAGGAAACCGTTTTGCTACGGTGTCGACTATTTTTACACCGACGCCATCTCCGGCTAGAAATTTAGCGACTTTCGAGAGAAAAGGCATAGCAACCCCCTTTATATTGAGATTGGAGAGAACCATACCAAGGTTAGTAATGTTTCCTTCCAACGTCAAGTATAATATGCTACTCTAGGGAGTTACACATTTAATGATGTTGATTGCTCGCGGTTTGTCTGATGCCCGTGTTCCCCTAAAGCAGCTCCCCCCGCAGCACCCTCACCGTCTTCCCGTAATGGCCTCGACATGAAGAAATTGCCCGCCTGGCTACTCCCATTCCGGCAAGTGCACTTCCCGCAGTGTCTTCAGCGACGGCACCTCGTCATCCACCCGCCCCACGATAGTGCCTTCCTGCAGGTAGTACAGTGCCGGCCAGGTGTGAAAGGTGTCGAAAAAGGATTGCTGGTCGTAGCGGTATATGGGGAAGTCGATGCCGAATTCCCGCCGAAAGCGGTCGATCTCGTACTGCCGGCTGAGGGTCACGCCCAGCATAGGCAGCCCCGACCGGGCCGCCAACTCCTTGACGTTGTTCACCGCGTTCCAGCAGTGATCGCAGTTGACGGCGAAGATAAACACCAGACTCTCCCCCTCCAGGGGGAATTCTTCGTCCAACAGGCCGTCAATTGGGAACAGTTCCCCCACCTGCGCCAACGAGTCGTCCTTGGCCGGGGCTTGGATGGTATAGCCGGTGTGGGTCCCGGCCAGCAGCAACACAGCCATCAGCAGCCCCGCCTGCCAGACCCGCCAGCTGTGTTCCTCCCGCCGGTGGTGATACCATACTGCCAGGGCCACCAGAGTCAGCAAGAGGTTCCGCACCAGGGCCAGTTGGGGGCTGGTCTCGAGGTAAGCGCCAAAACAACCGCAGGCCTCCAACTCGCCACCTAGTATACCCGCCACCAGCAAGACCGAAAATGCTGACAACAGGCCTATAGTGCTAAGTGCCATCAGGGCCGGGGCCATGCCGGCCAGCAGCGCCACTCCCAGGGCTACCTCAACCGCCGGCATCAACACCGCCGGCAGGCTGGTCCAGTCCGGCACATGGTACAGGGGCAGGGTGTTTAAGAAGGTCTGGGCGTCCATAACCTTCGCCAGGCCCGAGAAAATAAACATTACCCCCAGCAATAGCCTGCCGGCCAGTACCGGCCAACGCGTCCAGCCGGGAAAGGGCGGCAGGGAGTCCAGGCGTTTCTGCAGGTGATCTATCAGGGACATGGGCGTTTCCTCCGTGCAAAGGGTTATCGGTTATCGAGCAGGGCCTGGTAATGCTCCGGGCGGCGGTCGGCCAGCAGGTGGTTGTAGGGCGTAACCTGCTTGTCGTCCGCTTCGACCGGGTCAATATCAATCGACAGTAACTGAGGCTCATCGACCCCGGCGGAACATAACCGTTGGCCGTCCGGGGCTATCACCTGGCTGCGGCCGGTGAATTGCAACTGTTTACCGTCTAACTTGGTGTCGATGCCTACCCGGTTGGCGGTGGCGGCGAACACGCCGTTCTCCAGGCAGCGGGTGATCATGGCCTCCTGGCAGTGGGGCTGCACCAGGTTGGCCGGGTGCAGCAGCAGTTGAGCCCCCTGCAGGGCCAGGCCGCGGGCCACTTCCGGGAAACGCCAGTCATAGCAGATCATCAGGCCCACCCGGGCGAAACCCAGATCGTGTACTGCCGGGGGCTGGTCACCCGCGGTGAACCATAGCGATTCCTCGAAAAACAGATGCAACTTGCGGTATATGGTTATCACCCCTTCCGGCCCCACCAGCACCGCCGAATTGTATAGTTGGCCGCCGGACCGCTCCACCAGTCCGCCGCAGACGAAACCGCCCCGGCCGGCCGCCAATTCCTGCATGCAGGTGGTTGTCGGGCCACCTGGAACGTCCTCGCTTAACCCCTCCACCTGGTCCCGGTCGTTGAAATAGTACCCACTGGCAAACAACTCCGGCAATACCAGCAGGTCGAAGGGGGTCTCCCCCACCATGGCCCGCACCGCTGCCAGGTTTTCTGAAACCCGGCCCAAGGTGGGATCATTTTGCGCCAGGGCTAATCGCATACGCTAGTTTACTCAGTAGAAACCGCCGGGGCCAACTTCATCATGCCGCGATGGCCCAGACCGACCAGGCCGCATAGAGCAGCCCCGATACCAATCGCCAGGAAAATGGCGCCGACCGGGAAGACTTCCGCCAGCGGTCCAATCAGGGCGGCAGAGATGGCCGTGAGTCCCATCACGGATAAGTTGACCATGGAAAACACCCGGCCGCGATAATGCCCCGGGACCGCCCGCTGGATAATGGTGGTGCGGGCGATGGTGATCATAGGGAGGCCGATACCGTGTATAAAGAGCAAGAAGCGGGTCTGGGTATAGGTGGTGACCAGAAAAAGTAGGCTGTAGGTGATCCCGTCCATGATCATGCCGGTGAACAGCACGGTCGAAGGGTTCACCCTCCGGCCCAGGCGCCACACCAGCAAGGAACCGGTCAGCATTCCACCAGCCATAAAGGCTTCGATCACAGCGAACGCCTTGAAGTCCAGGAGCAGCACCTCCCGGACGAAAATAGGGATACCTACAATCGCCGGCCCCATGATGAACAGGTTATTCAGAGCGGTTAGCAGTATCAGTAACCCCAACGCCTGTTCCCGCCGGACAAACCGTAGCCCGGCCAGCATATCCGACAGGTGGCTCTCTGTCCCGGTCCGGACTTTGCGAGGAACGGTCTGCCTAAAAGTGATCATCGCCAGGCAGATCAGGCTGGCGGCAAATGATAGGGCATCCAGGGTAAACAGGTGATAGATCCCAACCAGGGCCACCAACGCCCCCGCCAGGACCGGACCGGCCAGGTGGGCGAACTGGCCCGAAGTGGAAATAAAGGCGTTGGCCCCTGTTAAGCGCTCAGGGGTCACCAGGTCCGGAATCAGAGCGTCGCGGGCCGGATAAAACAAAGTGGCAAAAGTGGCCACCAGGAAGGCTAGAAAACCTAAAACAAGCGGCGATGTTCCTCCGGTAAGTAGATAGCCTGCCAGAAGCGCTATCAGGAACATGCGTACCGCGTCGGAAAACATCATCACCCGGCGCCGGTCAAACCGATCCACCAGTACCCCCGCCAGTAGGCTAAACAACACTGCCGGTAGGTAAGCACTCAGCGCAACCAGTGAGGTAGTAGTTTTGGAGCCGGTCAGCTCCAGGACCAGCCAGGGCAGGGCAATCTGGTAGATCGCATCGCCCCCATGTGAGATTATGTGACCGGCCCAAAGTAACACCAGGTTGCGATTTTCAAATATTCGAGGGACCATATCGGCAGTAAATTTCCGCATAACCATCCTGTAATACCACAAGATAGAAGCCGATTTTGATTGTTCAGGAGGAAGCGGCAAAAGTAAATTTGACGGCCTGGGATTCGATTCAATCCCATTTTATCGTTAGGTAACAGTTTCTATGGAGGAGAGTTCTGATGACCTATATTATCGCGGAGCCTTGTGTTGATACCTGCGATACCGCCTGTGTGGAAGTATGCCCGGTCGATTGTATCCAGCCGGATGAAGGCTGGGAGAAGGGCGATGATCCCAACGGGCACATGCTGTATATCGATCCGGAGGAGTGCATTGACTGTGGGGCCTGTGAGCCTGAATGTCCGGTGGAGGCGATCTTCGAGGAAGACGCTGTGCCCGATGAATGGAATAAGTACATTAAGATCAACTATGAATTCTTCGGTCGGGAGTATTCAGGCTAAAAAGCATTGCTGATGAAGCGGCCGTTACCTCCTGAGCAGCCGCTTCTTGCACTCGATCCTGCTGTTGACTGTCCCACTTACTATTCACAATCCTCAGCCGTCTAAATTCTTATGGAGTAAAGCATGAACCGGGATGAAATCATGGCCATTTTGAAGACCGTGAGCTACCCCGGTTTCAGCCGGGATATTGTCTCTTTCGGGATGGTTTCCGAAGTCGCTGTGACCGGGGATAGGATTCAGGTGACCCTCTCAGCGGCCACCAGTAATGAAGACCAAAAAACAAAGCTGTCCGAGGCGGTCAAGGCTGCCCTAAAGGCGCAGTGGGAGGCTGGCGAGGTCGAGGTTACTATTAATTCTCCGAAGACCGGCAGTCCTGGACGGGCAACACCAGGTATGGTGCGGCCCACCGCCAGTATCCCGGGGGTGAAATTCACCATCGCGGTCGCCAGTGGTAAAGGCGGGGTGGGCAAATCCACCGTCGCAGTGAACATGGCTGCTGCCCTATCACTCACCGGCGCCAGCGTGGGAATCCTGGACCTGGACATTTACGGCCCGAGCCTGCCGTTGATCATGGGCCTTTCCGAGCGGCCATCCCTCAATGATAAACAGAAGATCATCCCGTTGCAGCGACACGGTTTGAAGGTCATGTCATTCGGCCTGATCAGCGGCAATCAGGCTCCCACCATTTGGCGGGGTCCTTTGGTGTCGAAGATGACGCAGCAGTTCTTCGAAGATGTGGAGTGGGGTGAGTTGGACTACCTGGTTCTCGATTTACCCCCGGGCACCGGTGACATCCAATTGACCCTGGTACAACAGGTGGCCCTCAGCGGCGCCATAATCGTCACGACGCCCCAGCAGCTGGCGCTATTGGATGTGCGCAAAGGGGCTGACATGTTCGCCACTGTCAACACCCGGGTATTGGGAGTGATTGAGAATATGTCCGGCCTGCCGCTGAAAGGGGTGGTGCGTAATGCCGCCGGAGAGCTAGTACCGGGGGCCAAAATAGAGTTCTCCGGACTGGGCGAGATTACCCACCTGGTCGCCGATGACCAGGGTTTATTCGAAGCCGATGTGCCGATTTTTCGCAGCGGTGGAGGACGGGAAGAAAGTGAGCGGCTTCAAGTTCCTTTGTTAGGCCGGATACCGTTGTCGCCGGAACTAGTCATTGCCTCGGACTCCGGGCAGCCGTATGTGCTGAGCCATCCGGACGCGCCAGTGAGTCACGAATTCAAGCAGATCGCCGCAGCTGTAATGGAGGGACTTTGGGAAACGGCAGCGGATGTCCGGCTACCCGCCGGAGGAGAATAGCAAAGAGCATGCCGGGTCGAGAGGCTTAAGTTGCCTCGGGTCAGGGTGAAAGGTAAATTAACCTGAATATCTTCGATGAATACTAAAGCTCTTATAGAAATCCAGGAGCGTATCCTCGCCGATGGCGATCTGCCCTCCCACATGGCGATCATCATGGATGGAAACGGCCGTTGGGCTCAGAATAAAGGTTTGCCTCGGCTGGCGGGACATAAAGAGGGGGTGGTATCGGTCCGGGAGATTACCCGGGCCTGCGGCGAACTGGGAATCAAGGTACTTACCCTGTACACTTTCAGCTTTGAGAACTGGAAAAGACCACGCGCCGAGGTAAACGCCTTAATGCGCCTGTTGGTCTCCACCATCCGGGTGGAAGTACAGGATCTTATGGACAATAATGTCCGTTTGACAGCCATTGGGCAGCTGGACGATCTACCAGAGATGGCCCAGCAGGAATTTCAAAGTGCCATGGAACTTACCGCCGCAAATAAAGGTTTAAATCTCAACTTGGCCTTAAGCTATGGCGGCCGGCAGGAAATATTGACTGCCGTCCAGCGGTTGGTCGAAGCTGGGCGGGCGGGCCACCTGACTCCCGAGCAGGTTACAGAGGAACTGTTCTCAGAGTATCTGTATACTGCCGGACTGCCTGATCCCGATCTGATCGTTCGTACCGGTGGTGAAACACGGCTAAGCAATTTCTTAATCTGGCAATCCGCTTACTCCGAACTAATTATCACTGATGCCATGTGGCCCGATTTCCGCCGGCGCGAACTATACCATACCATCGAACTTTATCAACAGCGTGAACGTCGTTTTGGCCTGATCAGCGAACAGGTTCATTCAACACTTAATACCGGGTGAAACTACTGCGAATATATTTTCGCTTTCTGGTCCTGCTGCTTCCGGTGGTAACCGGGGCTCAAGCACTGCCCACCCTGGAGTTGGCCCAGGTGGTGGTGGAAGGCAATGAGCGGGCCTCGGCTGATGTGATCCGCAGTACCAGCAAACTGTATCCCGGCCGGTCGGTAACAGCCCTCGATGTCCAGCGTGGCATTCAAAGGCTTTGGGACCTGGGATTCTTTGGGGACATCCAGATCTACCGGGACGCGGAGACCGATTCCGGGGTAGTTATGCGGATTGCGGTGAAAGAATACCCTTCCTTGGAAAAAATAGAGTTCAAGGGCAATAAAAAAATCAGCAAGAGCAAAATCGAGGATGAGATTGAGCTGCGGTCGCCCAAGATTCTGACCGATTATGCCGTTTCCGAGGCGGTACGCAAAATCAAGCGATTATACTACGACGACGGTTATCTCAATGTTGAGATAGAAACAGATCAGGAGCCCGGCCTGCGGACCTATGGACGGGTTTTGGTAATATCGATCACTGAGAATAAGAAAGTCAAATTGAGGCGGATTCATTTTAATGGCAACCAGGCCTTTTCAAATTTTCGCCTGCGGCGGCAGTTGAAGGAAACTAAAAGCTGGCACTGGTATACCTTCTGGCGCAGCCCTTTGGACCGGGACAAATTCCAGGACGATCTTTTCAATATTGAGGCCTATTATCGCGACCGTGGTTACCGGGATGGCCGGGTCTTGAGAGATACAGTGATTGCTACCCCCAACGGAAAGGGACTGGAGCTGGTAATCGATATCTATGAGGGTGTACCATATTACTATAGAAATTTCACCTGGGAGGGCAACACCCTGCACTCCGACGAGGAATTGGAACGGGCTCTGGGTTTTAAAAAGGGCGATTTGTATAATCAGGAGCGGTTCGAAATGGCGGTGTCCCAGCGGGTGCACCCGGTATACATGGATGAAGGGTACTTATACTCCCGGGTGGAGCCAGTGGAATATCCGGTGGGCCAGGATTCAATCGATGTTGTATTTTCTATCGCCGAGAACCAGAAAGTAGCTGTTCGATATATCAACATCACTGGCAATGACAAAACCCGCGACTACGTGGTAAGGCGGGAGCTACGCATCCATCCCGGTGACATTTTCAGTTATGAAAAGTTGGGCCGCAGCCAGCGCGATGTCTGGATCTTGAACTATTTCGATAACGTGGAGCCCAATGTCCTGCCTGTGGATGAGGATGAGGTGGACTTGAGTATTCAGGTCACCGAGCGCTCCACCGAAAGGGCCAACCTATCCATCGGCTATACCGAGCAATACGGTATGATAGGTGGGGGCGGCCTGGAGTTCATGAATCTGGCGGGCACTGGTCAGCAGCTAAACCTGAGCTATAACCGTGGCGCTGATTACAACCTGTTCGGCTCGGGCGCCCAGAGCAATCGCGGGGCGTATCAATCTCTCTCCCTGGGCCTGGTGAATCCTTGGCTGTTTAACACCCCAAACCTGGTAGGACTCTCACTATTCTATTCAGAGCGGGGTGCCTCCAGTACACTTTATTTGCCGTTTGATATCATCCAGCGGGGCGGCTCGGCACGCTGGGGGCGCCGGTTCCGTTGGCCGGACTCTTACTTCCGCGGGTCATGGATTTTTCGGGGATCGGAAAAACGCTATGTCGGAGACCAGGAAAGCTTGCAAGATTACTTGGGCGTTCCAGATAAATATATCCAGCAAACCGCAGACGAGGAGAGTTACGTATCAACGGTGGGAATTTCCGTCACTCAGGCCATTACCAGAGACAGCCGCAATCGGCCGGAATTCCCCACTTCCGGCTCCGAATTGAACCTGGTTTCAACAATATCCGGAATGGCCCTGGGAGGCCACGAGGACTTTCACAAACACGTTTTTACAGTGCGTTGGTATGTGCCCTTGGTATCGTCAAAACTGGTATTCTTCCAGAGTTCCAAGCTGGGCTTGATTAAGCAAATACGTGACCCTGGCAGCCGGTCCATATTGCCTCCGGAGGAGAAGTTTTATCTGGGTGGCACCGGTATCCCCTACGGTGAAATGCTGCGAGGCTACCGGGACAATACGGTGGGACCCTACCTGGGCCGGCCATTGGGAGCTTCCGCCCTGTTCAAGTATTCGGCGGAGTTGCGCCTTTCGCTATCGCAGAACCCAACTATTTTTGCACTGGTATTCATGGATCTTGGGAATAGTTGGCTGGACTTCAGCTATGTGGACCCCTTCAAACTGAAGCGTTCCGCAGGGGTCGGGGTCCGAATGTTCATGCCCATGCTGGGGATGTTAGGCCTTGATATGGGGTACGGATTCGATTCCGCCGGTTCCGATACTGAGCCCGGCCCGCGAGGTTGGGAGATGCATTTCATTTTTGGACAACCGTTCTAAGCCGAAAGGGGATAAAGTGAGCATACGCATCACTAAGATTATTTTGCTGGGGGTAGTGATCAGTCTACCCGGTTATCTGCCGGGGCAGCTGAAAATTGGCTACATCGACTCCAATCGGATCATGCAAGAGTTCGAGGAGGTCAGGGATGCTCAGGCGAAGTTGGAAAAGGAGACCCGCCGCCTCCAGATCCAATACACCGGTTACGTGGAGCGACTCGATTCGCTCCAACGGGAGTTCGAGCGTCAGCGATTGCTACTCAGCAACGACAAGATTCGCGAGAAGGAACAGGAGCTGCAGAACCTGGTGCGGACGGCTCAGGAATTCCAACAATCCAAGTTTGGTCCGGAGGGCGATTTGTATCGTTACCAGGCTACCCTCATGTCCCCCATTCTCGAGAAGATCGATGGGGCGGTCAAGACTGTGGGAGCCGAGCGGGGTTATGATTTTATCATCGACGCCGCGGGCGGGGCGCTGGTGTATGCTCTGCCGGCCTATGATCTGACCACTGATGTGGTAACCGAACTGCGTCGCGCTACGCAAAAGTAGAGCAAACCAAATTGCCGACGCTGGCTGAAATTGCCGTGCAGGTCCAAGGGCAACTGGAGGGGGACGGATCAATAGAGATTACCCATGCCTGCGATATTAAGGAGGGTCGTCCCGGCGGGATCGCTTTCCTGGCGGATCCCCGTTATGCCGGACACCTGGCGGCCTCCGCGGTGAGCGCGGTGATCGTGCAACCGGAAGCGGATAGTCATGGCAAGCCCGCCATCCGAATGGATAATCCCAAGCGCGGTTTCGCTCTGGCGCTGGCGTATCTGTATCCACCTGAACTGCCCGAGCCGGGAATCCATCCCACAGCAGTCATCGGGGACCACGTCCAGCTGGGCCGGGAGGCCTGCCTGGGACCATACGTGGTGGTCGGTGACCGGGCCCGGTTGGGGGATAGGGTCTGGCTGCAGGCGGGGTGTGTAATCGGCGACGAGGTAGAGATCGGCAGCCGCACCAGGATTGCTCCCCAGGTGGTGCTGTACAGCCGTACTGTCGTAGGGCAGGATGTGATTATCAACTCCGGCACAGTCATCGGCACCGACGGATTCGGTTACGTGATAGAAGAAGATCCACCCTTGAAAATAATCCATTTGGGCCGGGTGATCATCGGCGACCAGGTGGAAATTGGCGCCAATTGCACTATCGACCGTGGCACCATCGGCGATACGGTGATCGGCACGGGCACCAAGATTGATAACCTGGTGCAGATCGCCCATAACGTGCGGATCGGTCGGGGTTGTTTGCTGTCGGGTGAGACCGGGATTTCCGGCTCCACCACCATCGGCGACCATGTTATCCTGGCCGGCCAGGTCGGGGTGGCCGATCATCTGACAATCGGTGACCGGGCGATAGTGGCCGGCAAGGCTGCAGTGCGGCAATCATTGGAAGGTGGCAGGGTATATGCCGGTGACCCAGCGGTAGAGCACCCTCATTGGTTACGGCAAACGACAGCAGCCGGGCAGCTACCCGAGCTGGTCAAGCGAATGCGGGCGTTGGAGAACCGCCAGGAACAGGTTGAGAAACAAATGAGCGGCCAAGGAGGCTGATCTGCATGCCAGGTTTTCAGCGAACGATAAAAAAGGAAGTGTCTATTACCGGGGTGGGACTCCACACCGGGGTGGAATGTACCGCCACCTTCAAGCCCGCTGATATCAACACCGGGATCCAATTCAGGCGTACTGACCTGAAGGGCTGTCCCACTATCCCCGCCACCATCGACCATGTGGGTGATATTTCGCGGGGGACCTCTCTTTCTTTCAATGGGACCCAAGTTTACACCGTGGAGCACATCCTGTCGGCCATAAGCGGCCTGGGGCTTGATAATATTCTGATTGAAATTTCAGATAAGGAACCGCCGGTGATGGACGGCTCGGTTCGGCCCTTTGTGGATGTGCTGCTGGAGGCGGGTACGGTGGACCAGAGCGCCAACCGCCAGGTATTAGTGATCGATACACCGGTGTCCTATTCAGATCCCTCCCAGGGAATTGATATGCATGTACTGCCGGCGGACCAGTTCAGCATCACCTTCATGATGGATTACCGGCAGCTGACGCTATTGGGTACCCAACTGATGTCCGTCCATAGCATGCCCGAGGATTTCGTGGACCGGATTGCCCCCGCCCGCACCTTCTGCCTGCTCAGCGAGGTGGCCCAACTCAAGGAGCAGGGTCTGGTTCGCGGTGGCTCTATGGATAATGCCATGGTGTTTGTGGACCGGCCCATTGAACCGTCCGAGGTAGACCACCTGAAACAATTGTTCAATATCGATGGAGAGCTGGTGGCCGGTGAAAACGGGCTGTTGAAGGGCCAGGAACTGCGCTTTGAGAACGAGGCGGTGCGCCATAAGATCGCCGATCTCATCGGGGATCTGGCGCTGCTGGGCATGCCTATCCGTGGCCATGTGGTTGCCACCCGTAGCGGCCATGCTTCCAATGTTGAGCTGGTGAGGAAGCTCAAGCAGGTCTACGGCAAACGGATGCGCCAGCAACAGGAGCTGGGCATCAGCGGGAAGGTCAAATTCGACTCCCGGGCCATTTTCGATGTCCTGCCACAGCGCTATCCCATGCTGATGATCGACCGGGTGCTTGATATTGTGCCGGGCAAACGGGTAATAGCAGTGAAAAACGTTACTATCAATGAGGAGCAGTTCCTGGGGCATTTTCCCGGCCAGCCGGTCATGCCGGGCGTGTTGATCCTGGAAGCCATGGCTCAAGCCGGTGGCTTTCTGCTGCTCAATACCGTTGACAATCCGGCCACTAAACTGGCCCTCTTCTCCGGCGTGGATAGTGCCCGCTTCCGCCGGGCCGTTACCCCGGGTGATCAGATCATCCTGGAAATCGACTTGATCAAAATGCGGATGAACACCTCCCGGTTCTGTGGGAAAGCTTTTGTTGAAGGTGTGCTGGTAGCGGAAAGTATATTTATGATTACTATAGTAGGGCGCGGAGAGTAGTAATTCCCGCCCCATTACACCCTACTGCCCTCATAGATCCTCAAGCCGAACTGGGACGGGGGGTGCAGGTTGGTCCCTTCGCCGTCGTTGATGGCGGCACCAAGATCGGTGACCACACTGTAATTATGAGTCATGCCAGTGTACTTTACGGCACTACCGTCGGCCAAAGCTGCCGGATCTTCCAGGGAGCGGTGGTGGGTGGTATCCCCCAGGACCTGAAATATGACGGTGCCGACACCAGGCTGGTGATCGGCGATAACACCACCATTCGTGAATTTGTGACGGTCGGTCGAGGCACCCAGGCTGAAGAACCCGGTACCCGCATCGGCTCCCAAACCCTATTGATGGCCTATGTCCATGTGGGGCACGATTCCATTATCGGGGATCATGTGATCATCGCCAACAGCGTCAATCTGGGCGGCTACGTAGATATTCAAGACTACGCTTCCATCGGCGCCGGAACCCCGGTGCACCAGTTCTGCCATATTGGGACCCATACTTTTGTGGGAGGCGGATGCCGGGTGGTCCAGGATGTGCCCCCCTATATCCTGGCCGCGGGGCAACCGATCCAATACTCAGGCATCAATTCCGTGGGACTTCGCCGGCGGGGTTTCACGGCCCAAGCTCGAAAAACTTTGAAACAGGTCTATAAATTAATCTACCGGTCGACCTATAATCTGCAACAAGCCGTGGAGATTATCAAGAACGATATGGAGCCTACCCCGGAAGTCCAAACCGTTCTCGCATTCATCGAGAACAGTACCCGTGGCCTTATTTAAGTCCATACCGGCCTGGGCTATCATCCTGGTTCTGGTGCCGGTCCAACCCCTGCCCGCACAGTTGCCACTAACCAAGCCCGATTTGATCGACCTGGCCCGCACGGTCACCGCCGCCTGCATCCCCGCTCCGCCACCCTTGACGCAGTTCGGCGCTCTCTCGGCAACTCTGTTTCCGACGGCAGTCCGCTCTGAAAGCATAGAGTCCGATCTGGTAGTTTTGCCTTTCCTGGGGCTCCAGTGGTGGTTGTCGCCCAATCTGGCATTGCTTGGTGGCCTGGGCTCCGGTCAGTTCCGGAAGCAACTAGTACTGTTGCGGCGCGTCGGGTTACACTACCTGCCTGAGGCCCTGACCCTGGGCCCAGCGGTCCCCGAGTTTATTTTCGTCCAGGGACGGGTAGATGGTTTGGCGGCCTATACCCTTAAATGGAACGAGCTGCAATGGGTCTACAATCTGGACACGGAGACCTGGAACTTTGGTGGAGGTCTAGCAGTTATAAGTTATTCTATATTCCCGGATCCTGAGTTTCGAGATGAACAGGTGGGCAGCAGATTGAAATCGAACTCGCAAGTGTTGATCCTGGCGTCAACCTGGAAAATGTTACCTAATTGCCACTTGGCCGGCCGGGTTATTGTGCATCCCAAATTCATATCGGGAGGGGTTCAATTGAGCCTGGCCATCTGATGCGGGCACTGACGATCCTGGGCTCCACCGGCTCCATCGGCGTCCAGGCCCTGGAGGTGGTGGAGAACCTTCCCGGGGAATTCCGGGTAGTGGCCCTCACCGCTCACCGTAACGTGCAGCTGCTGGCCAGCCAGGCCCGGCAGTTCAAGGTAGAGGCAGTGGCCCTGGCTGATCCTAAGGGTGCCGATGAGCTCAAGGATAGGTTGGCCGACTCCGGGATAGCGGTAAATATCGGTCGAACCGGCCTGCTGGAAATCGCCGCTCGGGACGATATCGACCTGTGCCTCAATGGGTTGGTGGGTGGCGCCGGAATGGCTCCCACCATGGCGGCTCTGGAGGCCGGCGTTGATGTTGCTCTCTCCAACAAGGAAAGTCTGGTAATGGCCGGTGCCCTGATAACCGCTCTGCAGCAGGAAAAGGGGACCCGCTTGCTGCCGATTGACAGCGAGCACTCCGCCATCTGGCAATGCCTGGCCGGCGAGGACCGGTCCCAGGTACGACGGTTGCTGCTCACCGGTTCCGGCGGGCCGTTTCGCACCTGGACCCGGGACGACATGTCCCGGGTGACCCGGGAACAAGCGCTGCGTCATCCCAATTGGGACATGGGACCTAAAATCACTATCGATTCGGCCACCATGATGAACAAGGGCCTGGAGGTGATCGAAGCCCGCTGGTTATACGATATGCCTCCTGAGCGGATCGATATTGTGATCCATCCCCAGTCGATCATTCACAGTCTGGTGGAGTTTGTCGACGGTTCGGTAAAAGCTCAGCTGGGTGTGCCGGATATGAAAGTTCCCATCCAGTATGCCCTGACCTACCCGGACCATCGGCCGGCGGATTGGCCCCGGCTGGATCTGGCTGCCGTCGGGGAGTTGACCTTTGAGGAGCCCGATCTGGAAAAATTCCCTTGCATCGCCCTGGCCTACAATGCCTTGCGGCGCGGTGGCTCAGCTCCGGCGGCCCTTAATCTGGCCAACGACCTGGCGGTGCAAGCCTTCCTTGATGATCAACTGACATTCGCAGCGATTCCGCGAGTGCTCGAACGGGTATTGGGGGAGCATCCCTTTATCGAGCAGCCCACAATACCCGAACTTGAGGAACTCCAGGCCTGGACTAAACGTTATGTGAGCAAGACTTTGAGCGCTGAGGCAACGGCCTGATGTTGGAACCTCAACTGTAGAACACTAGGAACAATTCGGTTTTAAGTTTATATTTGGCCCCCTGAAATGGCCCCGGCCCGCCACCCACTGAGTATTTAAAGACACACTGATGATAACATTTTTAGCCATCATATTCCTGCTCCTGGTGTTGGTATTCTTCCACGAACTGGGCCATTATCTGGCCGCCCGGTCGGTAGGGGTGCGGGTGGAGCGCTTCTACCTGGGTTTCAACCTGTTTGGTTTGGGGATCAAGAAAAAAATCGGGGATACCGAATATGGCCTGGGGCTGTTTCCATTGGGCGGCTACGTGAAAATGGCCGGCATGGTTGATGAAAGTATGGACACGGAGATCACCGGCCAGCCCTGGGAATTTCAGTCCAAGAATAACCTGGAGAAAATCTGGGTAATGTCCGCCGGGGTTTTGGGTAATATGCTCCTGGCGGTAGTGATCTTCGCCGGATTGACCCTCAGCAATGGGATTGCTCAGAGTGACCCGGCGGCCGTGATTGGTTCGCTGGTGCCGGATTTCCCTGCCCGGGAGGCGGGTCTGGAACCAGGTGACCGCATCACTGCCATCGATGGAGTTCCGGTACGGGCCTGGGAAGGACTGACCGCCCTGATCCACTCCCGGCCCGGTGAGGAGGTAGTGGTCGAGGGGACTCGGGATGACGAATCTTTCCGGCTGGTAATAACTGCCCGCCCCACTGAAACCTTCGTGGATAACGAGTTAAAGACCGTGGGCATGATCGGGATCGGCCCCCGGGTGACCCACCGTCCCGCCGGTGTCATAGAAGCGGTAGTTACCGGTTTCACCCTTAGCTGGCGTTGGCTGGTCTTGACTTATAAGTCCCTGGCCATGATCGTCACCGGCAAAGCCAGCTTCAAGGAAATAGGTGGTCCCATCATGATTGCTCAGCTGGCGGGCAAATCGGCCCAGATGGGATTTACCGCCTTGTTAGGATTAATGGCGATTATCAGTGTCAATTTCGCTTTTATCAACATCATGCCCATCCCGGCCATGGACGGCGGGCAGATCCTGGTGGTGCTGATTGAAGCTGTCTTGCGGCGGCCCCTTTCCATCCGGGCCCGTCTGGCCATTCAACAGGTAGGGATGTTCCTGCTGCTGATCCTGATGGTGGCGGTGATCTTCAACGACATCCAGCGCCTGGTCCGGTAACCCGTCCTGTAAGCACCCCCCCTACTCCAAACGGTACTTCACCAGCTTCAGCACCATGGTGCCGAAATTGGTCTGCTGCTCGACCCGGGCGGGTATCCGGGCCGCATCGTTCGTAAGCCACAACCGCAGGAAGCCGCCCACTTTGGTCATGGGCCGGTCATCCAACGGCGAAGGTATCAGCAGCAGGCATTCCAACTCCCCCGCCGGTACTTTAATGGTGGTGATCTCGCTGGCCACTACTGCAATGGCCCGCAGCCGCTTCCCGTCGAAAATGGTGATTTCCACTCGATCACCCAGCTCCAGGGCCAGTGAGCGGAAATAGTAGATGGCCCCGATGGGGTCCAGCACCGGTCCTTCGATATTGAGGGTATCCTTGCGGGTGTAGATCAGGCCGGCCTGAATATCCACCCGGGCGGAGTCGCGCCGGTGAAAGCGCCCCTCGTTGAGGTTGCGCCGCACCCGCCGCAGCTCCAGCGACTCGTGGTCCAGCCACAGATCCACCCGGTCATCGATGCGGTACAGCCGGTTAAAAACGGGAAAGGTCCGCGACCGCGAGACAACCATCAGGGTGGTGTCAGGCCCGCTGTTGTCAAGTCCGGTAATTTCCATGGTCATAGTACCCACCGTAAGCAGGCGAAACCCGGCCTGATATTCTAATTTCTCGCCTATATTGAAAGGATGCTCCTGAGCAGCCGGGGTGCTGATGCTCGCCAGAGAAATCATCACCCTTACCGCTTGCATGTATCCGGGACATCGAGAAAATTTATATCTGATCATCTCACGATCATCCGATTGACCTGTATCCTGCGGATCAAGTTAAATGGTTTGCGACGCAACCTCGCCCGGTCATCTCCCGTTAGCACGGATTCGATGGCTTCCACTACCCGGCGTGAGGATTCCCCGTCGGCGTAGGGGTGCATCTCGGCTAAATAGGCTGCTCGCTGCTCTGCGAATTCCATTGGCTGCTCCAGGCTGCGACGGATTGCTCCAGGCAGCTGTGAAGGATTATCCAGGTCAATGCCCTTATCTTGCCTAGCGAGAGCGCGAAAGGTAATAATGGGACGGTCGAGCTGCATGAATTCATACGCTACCGATGATGTATCGGTAAGGAGAATGTCGGCGGCCTGCATGCAGGGTAGTATGCTTAGTTCGTCAATTACCACCAAATTCTCACCACAGAGTTCTATATAGTTCTGCATTATCTCTCGATCCATAAGTGGATGAAATTTGACTAGCCAGAAGAGGTTTTCATCCAGCATCCGGGAAATTGCATTTAGTAAATTGACCGCAGAAGTATATTTTGGGGGAAATGTAGGGGCATAGAGAATTACCGGGCGTTGAGGGTCCAACCCCAATTCCCTGCGCATCAATTGGCGGTTGTGGGGCTGTGCAAAGGGGTCCAATTTGGGCCAACCGGTTTCTTTGACCAGAAAATGGCCATATCGTTTTGCACGCTTCCCGAACCCAGCGGTTGTGGCGGGGCCTGGCGTGCAATAGAGGTCGAACAAACCATTGATCCGGTAGAATCGCTTAGTCTCATCATCCAGGCCGTGAAACATCTGGACTTTCAGGCCCGGCCAGGCCGGGGGGACTACATTTCCCGGCGCGAGTACAGCATCGGGGTTGAATTCCTTCACATCCTGTGTTGTGGTGAGTTCCTTTCCCGGCGCCGGATAATCTCGGGCCGTGCTGGCGAGAAACCAGCAAACCTGGCCCAATGATCTGGTTTCTATATAGTTCTGTAGCGGTTCAAGGATCGCAAAGGAATATGGTTTCGATACAAAGAACAGGTAACGCCTGGGCGCAGTGCTCATGCCACCACATGCTCAATGATCGCTTTTATCCGCTGGGAGGCTTGCCCATCGGAGGGTCCCACCAGCAGATCCCGGCCGGATAGGCGCTTGCTTGACAACGCGTCGGGATGTCCCAGAGCATGGCGAATCGTACCGGCCACCAGATCGGCGGTCGAGGCGTGGTGAGCGAAATTAATCTTGCTGAGCAGCTCGGTATCTAATCGACGCCGGAAATACCGGCCGCCTCGCCAACGGTGGTGTAATCTGAGGTGAACCTGATCGCAAGCAACAATCGGTCTGTCCAGGGCAGTGAATTCGATGAGGGTAGACGATACATCGGAGACCAGGACGTCAGCCCAATCGAATGCTGGCAGGATATTGTAGCTTTCCAGGGGCAACAGTGTCACGTTTGGGCAGCTCCGGGTCAGAGCGCGCAACATGACCAGCTGGTATTGATAGAAGGAATTCGTGATCGTGAATTGATGCGGTTTAATGACAATCTGCCATTCGCGCGGCCAGCTGGGGATCAGTTTACCCAACAGCTCCAATGAGCCGGGATAAAATGTCGGTGCGTAAAGTATCTTCGGGCCTGCAGTTGAAAACAGAGGGGAATCACCAAGGCCGGTTTTATTGAAAATTGGATCCAGTTTGGCGAATCCGACAGCGTGAATTTCTGTGTCGGGTGTATATTCCAAACACCGTTTTCGGTGGTACTCGCTCTCGATGAAGCGGATATTGATGCGGGGATGGGTATCAGTGTAATACACTCGTTTTAGCCCAATGCTGTGGAAGAGCAGGACCACCAAGGTCGATGGACCAGCCAGATCCTCCACACCTTTAGAGGCACCGATGATAAGGACATCCGTCTGCTGGGCTTGCATTTGACTTTCCGGTGGTGCATAAAGGGTCCAGCCGCGAGAGTGAATGGCCTGAGCCAGGATAGCTTCTTCGGCCTTAATGAGGCCACGCGGATACCCGAAACTAACTTCGTGCTGCCTACTCATCGCCTCCGCCACGGGCACAAACTGAGGCAGATAATAGAGATGCTGAGCGTAGAAGAGTACTTTCATCGTGTTGCTGCAGCCGACTTGGGCAGATTTTCACTGCGATTGGCTGGGCGTGCTGACACGCAAGAATCCAATTCAGATCCTTGCTGCGGTCAGGGGAGTGATTTCCAACCGGTAGCTACGGAGTTGCGGAATCACTTTTGCCAATGATGGTCTGATCGTCACGCAGATTATCCCATTCCTTGACCGGTATTTTCCAGTCGCCGTAGCGCAGTACAAGGTAGTCCTCGTAGGCTTCCGGAATCCAGTACTTCTTATTATTGAATTCGATCTGAGTCAGCTTTTCATGATATTCTACCGGTACGCATTTCCTGACATTATTTTTTTTAGAACCTTCGATCCAATAGTAATTATCGCCGGACTTGTATTTTATGAAAATGTCCAGATTTATTGGCCCGGCAAATAAAAGCCATTTTCTGGTCTTGATCTTTACTACCCGAGCTTCGCCCGGCCTGAAGGGTGGTTTGTCGACCCGATGTTTCCGGATAACTGTCCAGTATCCCAATCGTCGAAACTTCCACATTGCAGATTTGATCCGTTTGAGGTCGTCCGCGGTCGCGAACAGGTCCGTATCACTATCCCACGGCAGTAGTCTATTCTCCCGCATGATTCCCAGAAGCGTGCCGCCATCCAGACAGTACCTAATCTGCAGTGATTCCAGAATGGTGGTGACTTCATTCAGCATTTTCAATGCGGCAGTAAGATTGTCACCGGTTAATTTAATTTTTCCTGCCATCTAACCAGCCTTTCTTGGTCAATTCCAGCCGAGGTTGAGCGATGAGAAATGGGTAAATCGAGCCGTCACAGGATAGATCTTCGGAATTTGTCCCTTTTTCTGCTATTGTGACCAAGCGTGCGATCCATATTTCGAATCTCACACCGAGTCTTGCGATGACGCCTGCTTGCTGAATGGTCTTCCCCTGATCTGGGCCTTCATTTCGTCGCGATCGAAACCTACTTTCTAACTGATAACAATAAGGATTTCGGGTGGCAAATAGGTAAATAGTTCGCGAAACTCCTGTCCGCAGACATTATCTCCGTTAGAGATCAGGATACTTTTCCCGGTCCCCGCGACCAGGCCGCTCTGGTTCCAGAGGGTGGCCAGATTATTGCCACTACTTTTAATACGAGTGCCTATCCCGACCGCCAGTATTATGGAATCAAGACTCTCTGCCATCGGTATAGCCTCGGATCCTAAGATAATTGGTAGTTTCCTTCCAGATCTTCGACAGTATCGTATCCGATAACATAAACGTTGGGATCATGTACTGTATGCGAATATACTTGCCGGTTCATGGGATTGCATTTCTACCGGCTTCCGATTCCGACTTCCGGATAATAGCCCCGTCATCGGTAAGATGATTCCATTGTTTCTGCGGAATTATCCATTCGCCATAACGGTAAGTAAGATATTCATCGATAGCTTCGGGAATCCAGTATTCCTTCCCGTAAAATTTATTTTGGATGGTTGACGCGAAATATTTTTCCCGAAGTATATGTGGATTCAGATGCTAAAAATATTTCCTCACATCGGTTGATTTCCCTCAGGAAAATCTTCATAGTATGGCAAGAATGATGTTGCGCAGCTGCTTCTCACCCACTTTTCTAGGATTGTTTTTCATCCGTTGCTTATTAAAACCATTCCGGATGATAATATCGAGATCTACTTCCTGGATACCCAATAATGACAGCCGCGTTTCCAGATAGATAGCGTCCATAATATTGAGGAGATAGTCTTTAGCTTCTTCCGGCCCAGCTACGCCAAGTATTTTGAAAATCTCTCTAAGCCGGCTGCGAACGAAATTTACACCACGTGGTTCCTGCAAGCTTGCTTCATCAACATCATGATTAAATGGTAAAAAGAAGGGCAGAGTAAGAGCGACCGCATGGCCGTGGGGGACATTGAAATAAGCAGTCATGGGATAAGAAACGGAATGAGGGGCCGTTGTTCTCGCTATATTGATTGCTCCACCAGCTAAGTTGCTGGCTTTGAGCATATTCAATCTATGGGTTCCATTCGGATTGTTAACCGCCGGTATAATATTATCGATGATAAGCTTGATTGCTTTCCGACTTAAACCTCTTGACTTCACCGTTGAGTTGATGGACCAGTGGGCTTCAATCGCCTGGCTCAACGCATCCATTCCGCTGATTGCGGTGATGCGCCCAGGCAGCCCTTCGGTAAATACAGGATCAAGGATGGCATAATCGGGGAGCATTGAGAGGTGGCTTAATGAATATTTCCTTTTATTTATATAGATTACTGAAAAATGGGTCGATTCACTTCCTGTGCCAGCGGTCGTCGGGATCATGACAGTGGGCACTCTCCTGTGATTCAATGGCTTGCCAGAGGTCAATACTTCTTGTAGGTTGTTACTGCCGCTGGCAATGGCGATGGACTTCGCCATATCCATTACAGAGCCGCCCCCGATGCCAATAACAAAATCGCACTTCTGCTCATTAAAGACCTCCAGGCCCCGCAAGATATCCTCAAGAGCAGGATTGACCTTGAATTCGTGGAACCTGTGATAATCGTATCCAGCTAATATATTTTCGAGAATATTTCCGGCGTTTGATGTGTGATAGGATTTACCCCCGGTGACCAGCAATATCATTCCTGGTGAATGGTAGCTAAGTATACCCTTCAGTTTATTGACGACTCCATGTCCGATGAAAATTTTGGGGTCCATGGATCATGTAGCTCGAAGGTACTTCATGAGTGCCGTCTTATTTTCAATAGGGGTAGTAGTGGGTCTGCCCAAATCCTTCCGGGCACCACACATCACCTTGATCTCTAGGATAGATGGACCCTTATTCGAATCCAGCTTAGCCAACCTGGCAATAACTTCCTCAGTCGTGGCCGCGGTATAGATTGTTTTATATCCACACGATTCTGCAATCTTAGGAATGTCGATGTTGAATCCGGCCGTAAGTTGTCCCCCCACGGAGTCATGGGCGCCATTATTGATGACGATATGCCTGAAGTTCTCCGGCTGATAATTACCAATAATGGCTAAGGCTCCCATATGCATAATTACCGCTCCGTCACCATCAATGCAGTAAATCTTTTTTTCGGGTTTAGCAATCGCAATACCCAGGGCGATTTGCGAGGCGTGACCCATTGATCCCACAGTTAAGAAATCCTTATGATGTCCTTGGTGGTGGGCGGCGCGATGCTCAAAGATCTCTCTGGAAGCCATGCCGGTTGTAGATATTACTACACTGTCGTCGCTGATGCCTTCAAGGACCATCTGCAACGAGCCTTCTCGTGTAAGGGGAAAGAGTTCTTCGGAAGTATTCTGTTGGACATATTTATTGAACGTCCCCTTCCGTACCAACAGCACATAGGGGATATTTGTCCTCCGGATTTCATCAACGGCCTCATCCAAAGCCTGTTCCGCTTCCTCATCGGTATCAGGCAATATACGGTAAGGTATTTCAAGAGTGGCGATCAACTGCTGCGTAATGCGCCCTTGCTTGATGTGTTGAGGTTCATCATTTTTCCCCGGTTCCCCTCGCCAGCCTACAAGAATCAGGGCTGGGATGTTGTAGACCTCGCGGTCCAACAGGGAGACCAAAGGGTTAACAGCATTTCCAAGTCCGGCGTTCTGCATGTAAACAAGGCCAATCTGACCGGAGGATAAATGATATCCGCAGGCTAGGGCCATGGCTCCGCCTTCGTTGGCTGCAATAATGTTTCTGTCGGCCTGGGTGTGGTCAGTGATATAAGCGCAAATGTCTTTTAGTAACGAGTCGGGAACGCCGGTAAAATAGCTTATACCACGGTCAAGCAGGCTCTGGTAGAAATATTTGCAGCTAACCATTTACGCCACCGGAAGTGTCGATACCCCGAGGGGAATTAGGGATGGATCCCATCAGGAATGAGTGTAATGATCTCCTGCACGGCCATGCAATTGGCGGAGGCCTCATATGCTCTTTCATGTGTCAGGATCGATAACGCCGTATCGACCATGGAAGGATAGGCGCTTCGTAATAACTGATTAGCATATATTACAATGTTCACGCCTTCTTTTATAAGTTCCTCTTCGGTAATCTTACTGTAGGTTGTGGGAACCACTGTCAGAGGAACGCGCTGATCAAACCTGCGGTACGCTCTACAAAATTCAATGATCTCATCTGGCTCGGTGCTCTTGCTGTGGATCATAATCCCGTCTGCGCCTGCCTCGATATAGGCTTTGGCGCGCGTCAGGGCATCTTCCTGCCCTTTTTCAAGGACGAGACTTTCAATCCTTGCAATAATCATAAAATCATCGGTCACCTGGGCCTTCTTACCCATGGCAATCTTATAGGCAAAGTTCTCCACAGAGTCCTGTGTCTGTTGCGCCTCACTCCCGAATAGCGAATTCTTTTTCAGCCCGAACTTATCTTCGATAATGGCTGCCGACACTCCCAATCGTTCCAGAGATTTGACCATAAAAACGAAGTGCTCCGGTATCCCGCCTGAATCAGCATCAAAGATAATAGGTTTGGTCGTGACTTCAAGGATATCATTGATGGTGCTTAAACGTGAGGTGAGATCCACGTATTCGATGTCCGGTTTCCCCTTGGCGGTAGAATCGGTGAGGCTGCTAAGCCATATAGCATCGAACTCCTGCAATTTACTATCCGTCATAATATGAGTCTTTTCAGCAATCAGGCCCGTCAGACCGTTATGGGCCTCTAGAACCCGAACAATCGGTTTCATATCCAGCAGACGGCGCAATGTTTTCAGTCGTATTTCGGGAGTTGTGCCAACCTCATTGATCCTGGCTTTCAGGTAGGTAGATGATATCCCCTTTGTATAAGGTACTTCTATGAGTCGCCCCCCCCATTCTTCCAGCATCTCGACAACCCGATCCCTGACCTGCTTTTGAATCCCTGTCTTCCAATCATCACCATGGACAACATATGCGGGCTGCAGCTCTCGGAGATTGGGTACATAATCAAGGGTATCCTGAGGAATAACGTTTTTCACACCTTTAATGCTCTCTATGATTTCCTTACGTTGGTCATAGGATAAAAATGGCAGTCGCTTATAACTCGCGATTGCCTTATCAGTGAGGAGGCCGATGGTAACATCGCCGTATTTGCATGCCTCCCGAATGATATTAAGGTGTCCGGGATGAACCATATCAGCGCTCATTGCCACGTACACAACAGTATTGCTACTCATGGATACTTTTCCCATATTCTGACTCTGAAGTGAACCCTATACTTTGGGCACTTATTTTCGATTCTTGGATGTAATCCTGCTGGGTTGTTCATTCGGCGCCCATCCCCGGCATGAGCACCCCCCAATCTTCCACTCGGTTTTCGAACTTTCATCGTTGTTCAACCTCCCTGCGAGACCTCAATTTATATTGAAACAGCTGGCGCGAGCAGGATTTAATTGGAAATGGGCCGAAGGGCAAACCGCTAAAGACCAATGTTTGATACTTCCATCATTCCTACTTAATGGAGCCCAGCATGTCTCGACACAAAACACTAACACTTTCAGCTCTTGGAAATTGATAGCTAAAGCCGGGAATTGAGGCGACTATCAGCATCACCTCGGGTTGGGAGTACGGTTGACAGTGCCCCCCGCCACCCACCCGGCGTCGGGCATCGGTCATTCGGGCGAATCATCAGTATTGGCATCAATAAACTGCATTTCATGCAGCTTCCGATATTGCCCGTTTAGCGAAAGCAGCTCCTCGTGGGAGCCCGATTCAACCAGCCAACCGTCATCCAGTACCAATATTTTATTTGCTCTCTGGATAGTAGAAAGACGATGCGCAATGACAATCACTGTCCGATCATGCACCAGGCGGTCAATAGCATCCTGGACTCGTTTCTCCGATTCACTGTCCAGGGCTGAGGTAGCTTCATCCAGGATCAGGATCGGTGGGTTCTTCAGCAGGGCCCGGGCGATGGCCAACCGCTGGCGTTGTCCCCCGGATAGTTTAGTGCCCTGCTCCCCAATTACAGTATCCAGACCCTGGGGCAACTCCTCGACGAATTCCCAGGCATGGGCCGCTTTCAGGGCCGCCACCACCTGCTCGTCCGAAGCCAGTGGATCACCATACAGTATGTTATCCCTGACTGTGGTGTCGAATAGCAGGGTCTCTTGCGTGACAACCCCTATCAGGTTACGTAGCGCTTGAATTTTTAAGTCTCGTACGTCGTGGCCGTCCAGGGATATACTGCCGGCTGTGGTGTCATACAGCCGAGGGATCAGGTCCACAAAGGTGGATTTGCCTGAACCACTCGCCCCGACTAAGGCGACTACCTCGCCCCGTTTAATTTCAGTGTTGATCTTGTGAACTGCCGGTTTGCCGTCGCTGCTGTAGCTGAAAGTGACATTGTCGAATCGGATTGAATCGTTAAAACTGGTGATATCAATAGCATTATTTTTCTCGGTGATACCCGCTGGTACGTCCAACAGGCCGAAAATACGGTCGGTTGAAGCCAGTCCCATTTGGATATCGGCATTGACATTACTCAGACTACGCAAGGGCTGGACCATGGCAAACATGAAGATAATGAAGCTCATGAACTCGTCGGGGCCTACTCCCCGGCCCAGCAGTACCTGTTGCCCACCGACCCACAATATGGCTATCCCTACCGTTACCCCGATCATTTCGGTTAAGGGGGCATTCAGATTCTTGACAGTGATCCGCCGGAATACTAGGTGATAGTAACTGTCGTTCTCGTTACTGAAGCGCCGTGTTTCGCGCGCCTCACGCACAAAGGTCTTCACGATCCTGATGCTACGAAGGATCTCCTGTAATACGCTCATTACGCCGGCAATCTGTTCCGCGGTGCGCCGCGCCCGACGGCGCAGGGTGCGTCCTAGACGAGTGGTGGCCAATGCAGCCAGGGGGATCAGGGGAATCGCCATCATCGAAAGCTGCCAGCTGATAATAAATAACATGGTGGTGAATACCAGCAGGTTGGCCGGCTCCACCACCACCTTTTGAATACTCACTGTGAAGGCCCGGCGTACCAGGGCCACATCGTTCAGCACTATGGAGGAAATCACGGCCGTGTTCTGGTTGTCGAAATAGGAAAGAGACAACGATTGAATATGCCGGAATAGATCGTTCCGCAGGTCCCGGATCAAGCGGTTCTCCATAATACCGGCCGCCATATTTTTCATATATAGAGCGACATTCTTGGTAAGGAACACCGCCAGTAGTATCCAGCATAATCTGGCCAGGGTCCTCAGGGGAGTTCTTTGCTGGATCAGCGTAGCGGTCCAGGAGCGTAGCCGGTCATAGATGGTACCAACAGGGGAGAAATCCATAGAAGTCACAGGGATATCTTCCGGACTGACCAGAATGGTATTGACCAGGGAAGCCACCATCCAAAGCGAAAGAGAATTCAACGCCACATAGATCAGGGACAGCGCCAGGGTGAGTGCGATCAGGGGCCAGTATCTGGCCAGGTAGGTTGATATGCGTCGCAGGTTACTCACTATTCCCTTAGCCGTCCATCTCCCGGCCGGATGATCCGCCACGGGGAGACTGCCGGGTCTATGACTGTGCTGCCCTTGGAGGGGGGTAAACTGCCCCCATCGATCAACAGGTCGAGGGCAAACTGTTCGGCGATTGCTTGTGGGTCCTGGAGGGACGGCTCTCCCACCCGGTTGGCGCTGGTGGTAACCACCGGGTTGCTCAGGTATCGGTAAACATCATGAAGGAAGGGATGATCCGGGACCCGGAATCCAATCCGGCCGTCGGGACCGGCCAGACCTGGGGAGAAAGTGCCCGCCTTCCGAGCAGGCAGTAGGAAGGTATAGGGACCGGGTAGCACATGAGACAATTTGTTCGCTAAGTGCGGCGGAATCAAAGCATATTCAGTCAACTGCTCGTATCGGCCCACCAGCACGCTGAATGGGCCCGGCCGGCCTTTTACCCGGACCAACCGTTCCAGTGCAGCTTCATTGTTGGCGTCGACGCCTAAGCCGTACAGGGTATCGGTTGGATAAGCCACCAACCCCCCCGCTTCGATGGTTTGCCAGAATCGACGGCCGGCGTCCGGGTGAGTCTGAGGCAAAATTTCCATCACGCTGGTGGCTTAGTCTTCCACATACGGTGGAACCAGAAATATTGCTCCGGATTTTGACGGATCACCTTTTCCAGGACCGCAGTGTAGCGTTGGGTCAGCTCCTGCACCGCACCGGCCTTATCCTCGGGCAGGTTGCTGCTATCGATGCTCCTGAATTCGATGTGATAACGCCGGTCCGTTCCCAGCAGGCAGGTCGTAAAAAAGATCGGTACCTCCATCTGGATGCTGAATACGGCCCCGCCCCTCGGCCGCGAGGAAGGCTGCCCGAAGAAATCGACCCATACGCCCCGCTGGCGGGCATCCTGATCGGCGATCAGCCCCAGGAAACGGCCTTCCTTGAGGAGTTCTAGCATGTTCCGGGTTGAGGTCTTGCGGGTGAGAAATTCGGCGCCGGTATCACCCCGAACCTCGTTGATAAAGCGTCCGCCCGAGCCTCGCTGGGTGACCGCTACACCGGATAACGGGTAGCCTAATCGTCCCAAAACAAGGTTTATGATCTCCCAGTTACCCAGATGTCCTGCAACCAGTACCAGCCCTTGTCCGGACTCTCGCGCTGCCCGAATGTGGCTCTCATCTAAATCAACTATTTGTGGCAATCTCTCAACGGAATATCCAGGCATCCGAATAAAATCGATGAGCGCCTGGCAGAAATGCCGATATGTGCCGCGCAGAATAGCTCGACGCCGGCTGGGGGACAATTCCGGGAAAGCCCGGGCTATGTTTCTTCTGGCCTCGGCTTGCCTGATGGGAAGTACCAGATACAACGTCATTGCCAGCACCCTACCAAAAGCTAAAGCCCATGAACGAGGCAGCAGGCGTAACACTCCGGCCAGACCACGGATAAACCAATAGATCATCTTAAACCTATAACATCGCTAAAACCCAGGTAGCGAATTTACCGTTTCCAGTCGAAAACTTGATAACTTTTTCCGACGGAAACAAGTTGACTTCGAGCCTGTGGAATTCTAATATTTTACCATGCGCAAAGCCATCTGCCTGTTGGCACTATCATTGTCTGCCGCCACTACCCCGGGGAAAGTGGTCTATCACGTACCGATCCAGGGCACTATCGATTTGGGCCTGCCGCCGTTCGTGGAGCGAGTGGTGGAGCAGGCCTCCACCGAGCTGCCCGCTGCCATTATCCTCGACATTGACACTTTTGGAGGTCGTATCGACGGGGCCACCCAAATCAAGGACGCCATCATGTCCGCCCGGGTACCCACCGTGGCCTTCATCAACCGCCGGGCCATTTCGGCCGGGGCCTTGATTGCCCTCTCCTGTGAGCAGGTCTACATGACTAAAGGCGCCACTATCGGGGCCGCCACCGCTGTCGATCTGGAGGGTAAAAAAGCCAGTGAAAAGGTGATCTCCTTCATGCGGGAGGAGATGGCCGCCACGGCCGAGGCCCGTAACCGGCCCCGGGAAATTGCCGAGGCTATGGTTGATGAGGAGCTGCAAGTACCCTATATCGTTGTGCTGGGCGATACGATCTTGCTGGACGATGTGGAGGGCAGCCGGGAAGGCAAGCTGATCACGCTGACCACCGAAAAAGCGGTGAGACTGGGGATCGCTGACGACAGCTACGACTCCCTGGCCGAGTTGCTGCTGGGGCTGGGGCTGGCGGACGCGGAAGTGATCACCTTCACGCCCAACTGGTCCGAGCGGCTGGTGCGCTTCCTTACCGACCCCATCGTCAGCAGCCTGCTGATGACCATCGGGTTCCTGGGGCTGATCTTCGAGGTCAAGTCGCCCGGTTTCGGTGTCGGCGGCATCATTGGCACCATTGCCCTGGCCCTCTTTTTCGGTACCAGTTTTATCGCCCAACTGGCCACCTTCACCGAAGTGCTCATCTTCCTGGGAGGCCTGACCCTGTTGATCCTGGAGGTAGTCGCTATTCCCGGCTTCGGTCTGGCGGGGATCGGAGGGGTCGGCCTCATGCTATGGGGCATGTACAAGATGTTGTTGGGCCAATATCCCACCCCCGACCAGATGGAACGGGCCTTCGTGGGGCTCAACATCGGTATCCTGGGCGCCATCATCGGCGGGATCCTCCTGCTCAGGGTCTTTGTCACCAGCAAGTTTTTCCGTAAGCACGTACCAATGACCTCTGAAGATTATAGTATAGCCGTCGGGCTTGATTCCCTGGTGGGCCAAATAGGCGTCACGTTGACGGCCTGCATGCCCAGTGGGAAAGCCGACGTCGGCGGCCGCCAGGTGAACATCACCACCCAGGGCGAATACCTTGACAAAGGCGCCTCGGTAGAAATCATTTCGGTTGAGGGGAATACCGCTTTGGTACGCCAAACCCCACCGGCAAAAAAGGAGTAACTGTCTCATGGAAAGTCTCGTTTTCATTCTGCCAATTGTTATTATCGTATTCTTCCTGTTTTTCTACCTGGTACCGGTGGGCCTGTGGATTCAGGCCCTGGTGTCCATCGGTTGGGGGCGGGTTCCGATCTTGAAGTTGATCATTATGCGCATCCGGAAAATCCCCCCCCGGCAGGTGGTGGACGGCATGATCAACCTGCACCGGGCGGGACTCAAGGAAATCCAAACCGAGGATCTGGAGACCCACTTTCTGGCCGGCGGGTCCCTGGCTAAAGTGATCTATGCCATGATCGCCGCCGACAAGGCCAACATCCCTCTGACCTACACCACCGCCACCGCCATCGACTTAGCCGGGCGTGACGTGCAGGAGGCGGTGCAGACCAGTGTCTATCCCAAGGTGATCGACTGCCCCAAGACGGGCAACATCAGCGCCGTGGCCAAGGACGGTATCCAGCTGTTGTCCCGGGCCCGGGTCACCGTACGCACCAACATCGAGCAGCTGGTGGGGGGCGCTACCGAGGAGACTATCATTGCCCGGGTCGGTGAAGGGATTGTCAGTGCCATCGGCTCAGCCGATAACTACAAGGCGGTACTGGAGAATCCCGATACCAT